>NZ_JBLYZJ010000003.1:0-202697 GCF_048551375.1 Moraxella sp. TY6
AAGATATCGGTTATTACTCTCAGCTTCTCAGTCGGCTTTTGCCGAATTAAAGCTGTTGAAGACTGCGTAACTTCAGTGAATAAAATACACTTATCTAATTTATTCACCCTGTTCGCAGTTATTTTTTAGCCCTCGTTACAAATAACCCTCAACAGAGTTTCTATCTTAGCCCTTTTGCCTCTAACTTAGATGAACGTCAACAACATATTCTATCTATATTTTAGTAGTAAGTACATTGTTGTGACTTTGATAGCTCGCCCTACTGCGAGGATAGTCAGTAGCAAGCATTAAAATCTTCAGAAAACTATTCAGACGAGCAAGATAGTTTTCGACATTGACTGTATCGAGTAAAGATTATGAATAAATTTCCCCCTTCTGTTGCCAAAACTGGCTATATGCCACCCAATCACTTAACTCAAGCCAATGCGTCAGCATACGAGTTAGGTTCGATGGCGGTTTTGTCGCAAGAGGTTGCTTTATCAACACAAGTTGAGCTAGCGGTGCGTCAGTATTTTAAAAACTTAGGCGACCAAAAAGCCTCAAACTTGTACGAAGTCATGCTTCATCAACTTGAACGACCTTTATTAAAGGTGGTATTAGAGCAAACTCGTGGTAACCAAACTCGTACTGCTGAAATCTTGGGTCTAAATCGTGGCACTTTGCGTAAAAAACTCAAAACCCATAACTTAATGTAAACCAGTAAGTTATTTTTATAAGTACCCAAACAAAATTAAATACCAATATGATGACCCCACCCCACCCCAGCCCTCCCCCTGTTAAGGGGGAGTTAGAGGGGGTTAATGAAGTTATAATTTAAAATTGTTCAGTTACTTAATAAATTAAATCAGCAATAAGACTTTGCAATTTTGGGCGTATGCAATACCTCCCTCCCAATTGTCTTATTGCTAGTTTAAATAAGGATAAATAATCTGAATTTTCTTAAGTCGTGCCATAACAATCAATATTATAAACCAATTTTGTTTCAGTATTGATTCTATATTAGGTTTATCCAGTATTCATTTAAAAAATTTATTAGCTATTTTAGCGGTTTCATTATATCAGTTGTGTTACAATACGTTATACAATGGTATCAGAATAGTCAGTGATTCACTGGCTATTTTGTTTTTTAATTGATGGCTGTTTTTTATTGATAGCTCAAGTTACGGTGAATGTTGATATGAATCAATCGTATGCGTTATTGTCGGTATCTGACAAATCTGGTATTGTGGATTTTGCCAAAGGGTTATTGACCCACGGTTTTCGCCTACTTTCAACAGGTGGCACTTATAAACTACTCAAAGACCAAGGCTTAGACGTGACGGAAGTCGCTGATTATACTGGCTTTAGCGAGATGATGGACGGTCGTGTCAAAACCCTTCATCCCAAAGTGCATGGCGGTATCCTAGGTCGCCGTGGTGTGGATGATGCGATTATGGCAGAACATGGCATCGACCGCATTGACATGGTAGTCGTGAATCTGTACCCATTTGCCCAAACCGTTGCCAATCCGAACGTCACCAAAGACGATGCCATCGAAAATATCGACATCGGTGGCCCAACCATGGTGCGTGCGGCCGCCAAAAATCATGAACACGTCAGCATTATCACCAGCCCCAATGACTATGCCACGATTTTGGGTGAATTGACGGCTAATAAGGCAATTTCGGCACAAACTCGCTTTGATTTGGCTGTCAAAGCCTTTGAACATACTGCCCATTATGATGGGATGATTGCTAATTTCTTGGGTAATCGCTTGCAAGGTTTTGATAAAGCAGAACAATTTCCTCGCACCTTTAACATACAAATGGATAAAGCCCAAGATTTACGTTATGGCGAAAATCCACACCAACAAGCCAGTTTTTATGTCGAAAAACCCCCTGTTGCTTCTCAAAACAGCACTGGTAAACTTGAAGCCAGTATTTCAACTGCCAAACAATTGCAAGGCAAAGAACTGTCGTACAACAACATTGCCGATACCGATGCTGCCCTCGAATGTGTCAAATCGTTTGATGCCCCTGCCTGTGTGATTGTCAAACACGCCAATCCTTGTGGTGTCGCCGTTGACAATGATTTGACCCAAGCCTACCAAAAAGCCTTTGCCACTGACCCAGAATCTGCCTTCGGTGGGATTATCGCCTTTAACCGTGAACTGGATGTCGCTACCGCCAAAGCCATTGTTGACCAACAATTTGTTGAAGTCATCATCGCCCCAAGCGTAGCAGAGGGTGTACTAGAAGTCACGGGTAGTAAAAAGAACGTGCGTGTATTGGTGTGTGGTGAATTGCCAAAACCCAGCGAACGTCAGCCACAATTTGACTTTAAACGGGTGACAGGCGGTCTGTTGGTACAAGAGCAAGATTTGGGCTTGATTACCCTTGATGACCTCAAAGTCGTGACCAAAGTACAGCCGACCCCAGAACAATTAGCTGATTTGCTATTCACTTGGAAAGTGGCAAAATATGTCAAATCCAATGCGATTGTATATGCTAAAGACCAACGCACCATTGGTGTGGGTGCAGGGCAGATGAGCCGTGTTAATTCGGCTCGTATTGCAGGGATTAAGGCAGAACACGCAGGGCTGTCGCCTGTGGGTGCGGTGATGGCATCGGATGCGTTTTTCCCATTCCGTGATGGCATTGATAATGCCGCCAAAGCAGGCATTACGGCGATTATCCAACCGGGTGGCTCAATGCGTGATGATGAAACCATTGCGGCAGCGGATGAGCATGGCATTGCGATGGTGTTTACAGGCATGCGTCATTTTAGACATTAATTTTTGAGAAACTTAAAAAAGCGAAATTCAAATGAATTTCGCTTTTTCATTGGTGAAGAAATAACACTAATGTTCGCTTAATGCCAATTTTCGACAAATATCCAACATCCGATTGGCATAGCCCCACTCATTATCATACCACGCAAACACCTTAAACAAGCCAGTCCCCTCGCCTGCCCCTGTCTGCATAGTCTGCAATCCATCCACGATGAGCGAAGCCGATTCATGGATAAAATCACTCGACACCAACGGCTCATCGGTATAACCCATAATTCCTACAAAATTCTGTTCACTTTTTTGCTTTAACAAGGCGTTAATCGCCTCCACCGAAGTCGGTTTGGCAAAGCTAAAGGTCACATCAATCCCTGCCACATCAATGGTCGGCACACGAATGGAATAGCCATTGATTTTACCAATCATCTTGGGCAACACACGCCCCACTGCATTGATACTGCTTGAGGTAGTGGGAATGATATTATGCCCAGAGGCTCTGGCACGGCGTAGGTCACGATGCACTTGGTCAAGCACATTTTGGTCAGCCGTCACCGCATGAATTTCGGTCAGCATGGCGGACTGTACGCCAAACGCTTCATCCAGCACCGCTAGCAACGGCACAAGGGCTTGGGTGGTACAAGATACCCCTGACAAAATTGGCTTATCACGGCTCAATTCATGGTCATTCACGCCCAGCACAATACTGGCATCCACACGGTCAAACGGAGCCGCCCCCACGATGACTTGCCTTGCCCCTGCGGTGATATGTTGATACGCCTCGTCATAACTGCGAAAGATGCCTGTACTTTCAAGCACAATAGCCACACCCAATGCTTGCCACGGCAACTGACTGGGATTCGGCTCATGCAAAATCGCCATCGCCTGTTCACCGTGAGGGGTGGTAATATGTAACTGGTTGTCTACCACATCCGCCACAATCGGAAAGCGTGTGTCTAATCTGCCATGTGTACTGTCGTATTTAAGAAGATGAAGCAACGTTTCGGCATCGGCAAGGTCATTGATGGCGACAATTTGGAGGCTATCTTGTAGGGTGGCATCTTGGCAAAGACGTTCAAAATAGGCTCGTAACACATTGCGTCCAATGCGTCCAAAACCATTGATGGCGATGTTTATTTTTGCAGGTTTTAACATACGTTCCTTATGTTTATTGAGTCACAAACAACAACGCCAAACGAATATCGTTATAGCCATATTTTTCACCAATTTTGTTAAATATCGGTCGGATTTTAATATGCCCCTGTTCGTCTTTATCTTCATCACGGTCGGCTTGTTTTACGCTATCATAGGCTTGTTGCACAGGGGCAAGCCACTCATCATCTGGGCGAATATGCCCCAATGGTAAATCCTCAAAATGGCGTTGCAGACTGGCAATATGATTCATAATGGTGGATTGGGCAAGTTTACGCACATCCGCAATCTCGGCAATACTTAGGCTTTCTTCCAGTAAGGCTTTGGTTTCAAGTAACGTTTGACTTAGCCCATCTTCGCTGACTTCATCAAATTTTTTGACCCGTTGGACTTGTTGTTGGCGTTGTTTAAGGGCTTTATTGCGTTGCTCAATGCGTTTTTCGTAGGCTTGAATTTTGGCTTTATCAAGCGTGCCTCGACTTTGAATGATAAAGGCTTGCTGTGCGTCTTGAATTTGGGTGGGCGTTTGTTGTAAAAATACGCTCGCCTGTTCATCTGATAATGCTTGAAAGCGTCTATCCGCCCCCCTCGCCAAAGGGTCTAGCTGTAAGCTTAATTCATTTAATCCCAATAATTGCAAACCCGATAAATGCTTGAGGCGTGATAATGCCACATAGCCCTGCCCTTTTTCAAAGGCTTTGGACAAATCAATCTCGGCACTATCCAACGTCATGCCTTGGCTTTTATGAATGGTAATCGCCCATGCCAACGTCAACGGCATGTGGTAATAGGCAGCAAGAATTTCGCCCTCTTCATCATCAATTCGCCAAACATCATATTCTACGGTGACTTTACGTCCATCGACCAACTCAACCAATGGATAGCGTTGCTCACTCAGTTTTAGCTCACTGGCTTTGCTTGCGGAAATGGCTTTAGTTGGTAATTGCTCTTCGGTGTCAGATTCGGTGATAGTTGACGTTTGGGTTTCAGTTTCGATTTCATCTTTAGAAACAGAGTTAAGGTTTTTCTCATTCTCTTTCTCTTTCTCTTTCTCAGCCTTAGCTTCGCCTTTATCAGTGGTTTTCGCCTCGCTACTAATCGCCACAAAATCCACCACCGTCCCCATCGTGCCATTGGACACATTGAGTTCACTGTTGTTTTTGATAAACATGACTTTTGCCCCCAGTTTGAGGGTCAGTTCTGGGGTATTGCGTACGCCTTTTTTAAGCGTTTCGACCAGTTTTTCATCGCCCTCACCCCAGCCATAATAGGTTTGGGCAGACGTATCAAGGCGTGCCAATTCTTGCTCATTGATACTTTGTACATTGACATTATGGGTAAATAGGCGTGTGCGGTGATGGGTAAGTTGGTGCTGAGTAGTCGCCAATAACGCAGGCATGATATTTTCATCAAAATCTTGCTGGCGAATTTGGTTTAAAATTGCTGTCAAATCCAAACCGTGATATTCATTACCGACCACATTATCACCATGCAGGGGGCTTTTTTGGCGGTGTTGTTCGGTTAAATAGCAAATTTGCAAATCCGCATCAAGCCACGCCTGTGCCATAAAAGCAAATTTATCTCGATTGGTTTCTTGTGGTTCACCGACAGGCGGTAGCTGAAAAAAATCCCCTGCCACCAATAACTGCACGCCCCCAAAAGGTGCTTCACTCTCTCGAATGGCTTGCATCACCTGATTCACCATGTCAAATTGCTTGCGGTGCAACATGGAGATTTCATCAATCACTAGCACTTTGGTGGTTTTGATACGTTCGACCACGTTGGGGCGTTTTTTGATACGAGCGAGGTCTTGGGCGGTGAGTTCGTCAGCGATGCCAATCCCTGCCCAACTATGAATGGTCATGCCGTTCATGTGGGTGGCGGCGATACCTGTACTGGCAGTGACAGCGACCGTCACGTCCCTTGCTCGTAGATAATGCAGATATTGATTGATGGTATAGGTCTTGCCAGCCCCTGCCGAGCCTGTCAAAAAGACGTTTTTGCCAGTTTTTAGAATATCGAGTGCGGTAGATTGTTTCATGGGAACTTTCTAAGCATAAAAACTGTTAATATATCCCTAAACCTTACCTAACGCAATGCGTTATTGCTGAGAAATAATAAGGGCGTAATCAATACGCCCCTATTATTTTACCAAATCTAATTTTACAACAAAATCCGCCGTGGGTCTGCCAATAACTTCGCTACATAGCGAGTAAACACGGCAGCATCCGCCCCATTAATCACTCGATGGTCATACGACAAGGATAACGGTAACATCAAACGAGGCTCAAAGGTTTGTGATGCTTCGCTCCAACGTGGTTGAATCGAAGATTCTGACACACCCAAAATCGCCACTTGAGGCCAGTTGACTAGCGGTGTGAAGTAAGTCCCACCCAAATTACCTTGGCTTGAAATGGTAAATGATGCACCTGTCAATTCTTTGGCAGAAAGCTTTTTATCACGGGCTTTTTTGGCAAGCTCACCGATTTCGATGGCAAGTTGTTTGATACCTTTATCTTGCACGTTTTGAATCACTGGCACGGTCAAACCATCGTCCGTGGCGACAGCAAAGCCCATATTCACAGTTTTGCGAATCAATATTTCGGTATTATCATCGCTTAAATGGCTGTTAAATTTAGGGAATTGCATCAGTGCGTATGCTGTGGCTTTCATAATAAAAGCAAGAATCGTGAGGCTCACGCCTTGTTTTTTCATTTCTTCTTTAAGGTCGCTACGCATCGCTTCGGTATCGGTGATATCCGACAAATCAAACTGCGTCACCTGCGGTAAATAGGTGTTGTAAGTTAGTTGCGGAATTGATACTTTTTGCAGACGGCTTAACGGCTCACGCTCAATCTCACCCCAAAGCTCAGTTTTGCTCATGTCTGGCAAGTTTGGCAAGCTAGCACGCCCTGTTCCTGTCATCGTAGCAACCGTAGGACTGGTCGTGTTGAGGGTTTGCATACGTTGTTTGACATAAGCAAATACGTCATCTTTGACCACACGCCCTTTGTCGCCTGAGCCTTTAACTTGCCCAATGTCCACACCGAGTTGGCGTGTAAGTTTGCGTACCGCTGGGCCTGCATATACATTGGCATGGGTCGCATTGATTTGGGCTTCGTTGAGCATTGTGTCTGCTTGGCTATTTGTGGCAACTGGGGCTGATGGGGCAGTCGTTGCCACTGGCGTAGCAGTTTGGCTCGCTGGTGGGTTCACCACAGGGCTAGCAGTTTGTGTTGCTACATTCGCATTGGCGTTAGCATCCGTATTAACACTGGCACTGCCACTGGCAATAATGACAAAATCTTGTCCATTTTTGACCGTATCGCCTGTTTGTACCAAAAGTCTGACAATCGTCCCTGCTATAGGGGCAGGTACTTCAACGGAGGCTTTGTCGGATTCCACCAATACCAACGGCTGGTCAGCGGTGACACTATCACCCACTTTCACTAGCCATTCACTGACTTGAGCGGTATCCACCCCAAGGTCTGGCAAGGCATGGCTAGACTCAGTCGGTGTGGTGGCGACTGGCTCGGCTTTGATTGGTTCGGCTTTTGGTGCATCCACTGCGACCACAGGTGTTGATGCCACAGCTGGGGCAGAACTTGGGGTCACGGTAGCATTAGCATTGTTGGCACTGGGTTGATTGTCACTGGCTTGGGTCGCCACTTCAATCAACACATCCCCTTCTTTGACCTTATCACCAAGATTGACCAAAATTGCGGTGACTGTACCTGCCACACTGGCAGGCACTTCAACGGAGGCTTTATCAGATTCAAGCAATACAATGTTATCGTCTAGGGCGATGGTGTCGCCCACTTTTATCATAATTTCGCTGACTTCGGCACTGTCCACGCCTAAATCTGGGACTTTAATTTCCATGTTATTATCCTTAAAATTTATTCTGGCTTGTCATTTAGCACAAGTGCATCGGCTTTATCTTCCGCTTTACCTTCGGTTGAGATGGCTTCATCATCTTCTTCCACCAATTTTGGTACAGGTTTTGGGGTAGGGGCAAGCGGTGCTGGGGCATCAGGGAATGCGTCAATTTGTGGCTGTGGGTACCATGCAGGCGATACATCGGTATCAATGCCAAAACTGGTAATCGCATCTTTGACCAAACGGGCCTCAACTTCCCCTTCATCTGCCAATAGTTTTAAGGTGGCTACCACAATATGTTGGGCATCGACTTTAAAGAAGCTACGCAACTGTTCACGGCTGTCCGAACGCCCAAAGCCGTCTGTTCCTAAGGTGCTATACGGACGTTGGTCAGGTAGCCATGCACGGATTTGCTCAGAGAAGGCTCGCATATAGTCGGTGGCAGCCACTACGATGCCTTCATGTTGTGCCAATTGTTCTGTTACCCAAGGCACACGTTGCTCATCCAATGGGTGCAAGCGATTGTATTCATCACACGCCATCGCTTCACGAGTCAATTCGTTAAAGCTGGTGGCACTCCACACATTGGCACTGATATTAAATTCTTCGGCAAGAATTTTTGCGGCTTTTTGTACTTCACGTAAAATCACCCCAGAACCCAGTAATTGCACTTGTTTTGAGCCATTATCTTCCAACAAGTACAAGCCTTTTTTGATGCCTTCTTCGACATTTGGTAATTTTGGCAACGCAGGTTGTTCGTAGTTTTCATTCATCAAAGTGATGTAGTAATAAATACGTTCACCTTCACCATACATACGGCGTAAACCATCGTGGATAATCACTGCCAATTCATAGCCATAGCAAGGGTCATAGCTCACGCAGTTTGGCACGCTGTTAAACAAAATCAGTTGATGTCCATCTTGGTGTTGTAAGCCCTCACCATTTAGGGTCGTGCGTCCTGCCGTGCCACCCATCAAGAAGCCTTGAGCTTGACAATCACCAGCCGCCCACGCCAAATCACCCACACGTTGGAAGCCAAACATCGAATAATAAATATAAAATGGAATCATCGGCAACGCATTGACCGAATAACTGGTCGCCAATGCAATCCACGCACTCATTGCCCCAGCCTCATTGATGCCTTCTTCTAGCATATGTCCGTTTAACGCTTCTTTATAGCCCATCAAGGCTTCGCTGTCTTCTGGGGTATAGGTTTGCCCTGCTGCCGAATAAATACCCAACTGACGGAACATCCCTTCCAAACCAAAGGTACGAGCCTCATCTGGCACGATTGGCACGACACGTTCTTGGATGGCTTTATTTTTGAGCATCGCTCCCAACAGACGCACGAAAGTCATGGTGGTAGATTGCTCTTTACCGCCACTACCTTGCAACACTTTGTCAAAAATATCAAGGCTTGGAATCTCTAGCGGAATATGCCCACTACGGCGATTTGGCAGATGACCACCTAACGCTTCACGGCGACCTTTAAGATATTTGGCTTCAGGTGAGTCAGAGTCTGGTTTATAAAATGGTAACTCGTCTAGTTGCTCATCACTAAATGGCAATTCGAAACGGTCACGGAAATACTGCAAGGCTTCCTTATCTAACTTTTTGATTTGGTGGGTTTTATTTACCGATTGGGCTTGCGATGATAAACCATAACCTTTAACGGTTTTGACCAAAATCACAGTCGGTTGCCCTTTGGTTTTCATCGCTTCACTATAGGCGGTATAAACCTTGAGGGGGTCATGTCCACCACGGTTTAAATGACCAATTTCTTCATCCGTCAGCGTATCAGCAAGCTCTTTGAGCTCTGGGTATTTACCAAAAAACTGCTGACGCACAAAAGCTGGGTCACGAGCTTCATATAGCTGATACTCACCATCCACCACTTCTTCCATACGTTGTTTTAACGCCCCTGAGGTATCTTTGGCAAGTAGCGAATCCCAATTACCACCCCAAATCACTTTAATCACACGCCAGCCTGCCCCACGGAACACGGATTCAAGCTCTTGGATGATTTTACCGTTACCACGTACTGGGCCATCAAGGCGTTGTAAATTACAGTTAATTACCCAAATTAAGTTATCTAATTTTTCACGTCCTGCCAATGAAATTGCACCTAAGCTTTCTGGC
Organism: Moraxella sp. TY6; assembly: GCF_048551375.1. NCBI lineage: Bacteria > Pseudomonadati > Pseudomonadota > Gammaproteobacteria > Moraxellales > Moraxellaceae > Moraxella > Moraxella sp. TY6. The sequence goes on from NZ_JBLYZJ010000003.1 coordinate 9,935, forward strand.
TCATCGGTTTCACCATCACCCAAGAACGCCCAAATTTTGCGGTCTTCTTTTGGCAATAGCTCACGGTTTTCCATGTAACGCTGAACATGGGCGTGATAAATTGACATGATTGGGCCTAAACCCATCGACACGGTAGGGAATTGCCAATAGTTTGGCATCAAATAAGGATGCGGATAACTGGATAAGCCTTTACCACCAACTTCACGGCGGAAGTTTAGTAATTGTTCTTCGCTTAAACGCCCTTCCAGGAACGAACGGGCATACATTCCGGGGGCACAGTGACCTTGATAATAAATCATGTCACCGCCAAAATTCTCACCGGCCGCTCGCCAAAAATGGTTAAAGCCTGTTTCGTATAAGGTCGCACTGGAAGCAAATGACGCTAAATGCCCACCCAAATCATCGCCTGTTTTGTTGGCTCGAATTACCATTGCAAGGGCATTGTAACGGATTAACGCACGAATTTTACGCTCAATACCTAAGTTACCAGGATAAGTTGGTTGTTCTTCGACTGGAATGGTATTGACATACGCTGTATCTAGGCGATTTAAAAATACGCCTTGTTGCACCGCTTTATCATATAAGGCTTTCAGCAAAAACTTTGCTCGGGTTTTATCATTGTGTTTAATGACGGATTCAAAGGCATCAAGCCATTCTTGGGTTTCTTGATTGTCAGCATCATTGTAATACTGCATACAAATTCCTTTTTATTAGTAGTGGAAGGGAATGATTGGTTTGAATAATTCAACCAAACGACATTAAATTATGTGTCAAATATTGTACTACAATTATATATTTCGGCGTTTTTCTATTATTTTGCTAATCATTTATTTTCGAAATACCTAAGGTTTGATTTGAGGAAATAATTGCTGTAATGTTGACATTAATTAAATTGATACAAAATATTGATAAATGTGTAACAAGTCAGCTAAACGGCATTGTTAAAATAGCTAAAAGTTACATTAACCAAACTTTTTGTAATTAAATCCTATTTTTTACCAAACATTCATTTTGTTGGAATCCTGTATGTCATACCCACGCCCCCATCACCACGCAACATTCACCTCAACCCTTAGCAAAATTGCCTTGGCAACAGGGATGGGTTCTCTAATTGTTGCTTGTAGCACCACCCCAACACCGCAACCCAATACTACTGTAGAAGCATTTCCCCCCATCATCACAACCCCCACCCCTCAACCAATGCCTACGCCTACAGTCACCCCAACAAAATCTTATGCCAGCTTCGCCAGTTGGCAAAACGATTTTGTCGAAAGAGCCTCCGCTAAGGGCTATAACCGCAATGATGTACAACGCCTAATGAGCATGGCAAGCTATAATGCACAAGTGGTATCACTGGATAAAAATCAAGCTGAATTTGTAAAAATGCCTTGGGAATACATTGATGGAGCGGTATCAACCAGCCGTGTCAGTGGCGGAAAGCGTAACTTTGTCGCAAACAGTGATATGCTCACACGCATCGAAAATCAATATGGCGTACCTGCTTCGATTGTTACAGCAATTTGGGGCATGGAATCTTCGTATGGGGCAGGCACAGGCAGTAGCTCATTACCCAGTGCATTAGCCACTTTAGCCTATGATGGCAGACGACAAAACTTTGCCGAAGAGCAATTATTAGCCTTATTGACCTTGATTAATCGAGGTGATATCCAATGGTCACAACTCACAGGCTCATGGGCAGGCGGTATGGGGCATACCCAATTTATTCCTACTACATGGCTAAAAGAAGGGGTCGATGGCAATGGCGATGGGCATAAAAATCCGTGGAATCGTGAGGACGCACTCGCCTCGACTGCTAGCTACCTAAAAAACTCAGGTTGGCAACGTGGTATGGCATCTTTTTATGAAGCCAAACTCCCCAATGGTTTTGATTATCGTCAAGTGGGACAAAAAAAATCCATCGCTGACTGGCAAAAACTTGGCGTACAAGTGTTAAGTAATGCCCCAAGCTACGCCACCGCCGAACTATGGCTACCTGCAGGCAAAGATGGTGCAAGCATTCTATTGACCCAAAACTTCGATGCCATCAAAACTTACAATAACTCCAACAACTATGCGATGGGGGTCAGCCTATTGGCACGTGCCATCATCGGTCAATCTGGGTTACAGCAAGACTTCCCACGCTACGAAAAACCCCTTAGCACCTACCAAGTACGCCAATTACAGCAACGCCTCACCAGTATGGGCTATGATACCAAAGGCAGTGATGGTGTGATTGGCACAAACACCAAATTGGCATTCCAACGTTGGCAAGCGGGCAATGGGCAAATTGCGGATGGCTTTATCAGCCAACGTACTGCCAGTATGTTAGCCAATTAATACCAAGTTTAGAATGCAAAACAGGGCGTAATGATTACGCCCTATATCTCAAAGCATGACTGTGGATTTACAGTGAATTAAATCAGAAATAATATTGTGAGATGTTGGGCGTATGCAATACGCCCCTACAAAATCTGTCTTATTGTTAATTTAAATAACTATAATTCACCATACATAATCCCTATTTCTAAATTTAGGAATTAGGGAGCATACACTACTTCAACGCCATCATCATCAAAACCATCATCGTCATCATCAAAGTCATCACCACCCAACGCACGCCCCTCACGTTCAGCTTTACGTTTGGCACGGTAGGCTTCTTTTTGCTCTTCGGTATTGGCACGCACTTCGGCTTCGAGGCGTTCAAAGCGTAAACGTTGACTTTCAGCGAAGTCTGGGTCTTGCTCTTCTAGCTCTCGTTCTTGCTCGATTTCATTCATCAAATGCCATACCACCGCATCCACGCCTTCCCCTGTCAAAGTCGAAGTACGGAACACCATGCCAGTCCAACCCAGCTCTGCCACAATATGGGTACAAAGCTCGTTTAACTCTTCTTCAGGCACTTGGTCAACTTTATTCAAAATCAGAATTTGCGGTAATTTTGATAATTCTGGCGAGAATTTTGCGAGTTCATTAAAAATCACTTGAGCGTTCTGCACTGGGTCACTGCCGTCAATCGGCTGTACATCGACAAGATGCAATAATCGGCGAGTGCGAGCCACGTGCTTTAAGAAGCGAATGCCAAGCCCTGCCCCTTCCGATGCCCCTTCAATCAAGCCGGGAATATCCGCCATCACAAATGAGCGACCCACGCCCACATCCACCACGCCAAGGTTTGGCACAAGGGTGGTAAATGGATAGTTAGCAACTTTTGGTTTGGCAGCCGATACTTGACGGATAAAGGTGGATTTACCTGCATTTGGTAAGCCAATCAAACCAACATCCGCCACCACTTTTAGCTCAAATTTTAACACTTTGAGTTCGCCTGCAAAACCAGGGGTGGCACGTCTTGGGGCTTGGTTGGTTGAAGTTTTGAAATGAGTATTACCCTGACCACCATCGCCACCTTTGGCAATCATGGCGGTTTGTCCTTTTTTGGTCAAATCGGCTAACACTTCACCTGTTTCGGTATCGACCACAGTTGTGCCAATCGGTACAGGTAGGTAGATATCATCCGCCCCTTTGCCCGAACAGTTTTTTGCACCGCCATTTTCGCCACGTTTGGCATCATAACGGCGTGTAAAACGGTAATCTACAAGGGTGTTGGTGTTGTCGTCACAGATGACATACACGTCACCGCCTTTACCACCGTCACCACCATCAGGGCCGCCTTTGGGGACATATTTTTCACGGCGAAAACTTACAATACCATTACCGCCATCGCCTGCTTTGACGGTTACGACTGCTTCATCAATAAAACGCATACTATTTCTACAATTAAAAGTTAAAATTGGGGGTTATTTTAGCATAATTTATAGGGTTAATTTTGAGAAAAATGTTTTTATTCAAAGTAACGATGATATGAATGCACAATCACCATGACCAATATGATGAGTAAGATGACAATTCGTATTTTTTTAAACATAAAGGAGAAAGCCCATGATAAAAAAGACAGCCAAAGTGACTGTCTTTTTTGAGTTTAGCAAAAATGTTTAACCATTTTTTGCCATTTTTTCTGCCACACGAATCACTTGCGTGCTGTAGCCCATTTCGTTGTCATACCATAAGTACATGGTAGCACGGTTGTCAGTGGCAAGCGTTGATTTGGCATCCCAAATCGCCACTTTTTCACAGCCCACAAAGTCGGTTGAAACCGCTTCGTCTGAATCTGAATAAGCGATTTGCTCTTGCCATTGTTCAGTTTCAGTCGCTTGTTTGATAAAGGCATTCAATTCTTCTACTGAACCCACTGGATTTTTGAAGTTCAAATTCAAAATCGCAAGGCTCACGTTTGGTGTTGGTACACGTACTGAGCTACCAGACAATTTACCTTTTAGCTCTGGAATGGCTTTACTGACGGCTTTGGCAGCCCCTGTACTGGTCATTACCATATTTAAGGTAGCTGCACGTCCACGGCGTTCGGCTTTATGGTGGTTATCTACCAAGTTTTGGTCATTGGTGAACGCATGGATGGTTTCCATGTGACCGTTTTCGATGCCAAATTTATCGTTTAATAGTTTCAACGTTGGGGTAATGGCATTGGTGGTACAGCTTGCCGCTGATACGATGGTATCTGTACCGATAGTGTCACAGTTGACGTTATAGACGATATTTTTAATATCGCCTGACGCTGGGGCAGTCAATAGGACTTTTTTCGCACCTTTTGATTGTAGGTGTTTGCCAAGACCTGCTTCATCTTTCCATTTACCTGTGTTGTCGATGACTAACGCATTGTCGATACCATAAGCAGTATAGTCGATTTCGCTTGGGTCAGAGGCATAAATCACTTTAATAAAACGACCGTTGGCGATGATACCGCTATTTTCTTTATCAGCGACAACCGAGCCGTCAAACCAACCGTGTACCGAATCACGCTCTAGCAAACTGGCACGTTTTTCCAAATCACCATCACCTGCAGGTCGCACCACAATGGCTTTTAGCTGTAGTCCTTTATCAGAGGCAGGACGGCTCATCAATAGGCGAGCCAAAATACGTCCGATACGCCCAAATCCGTATAGCACCACATCCGTGGTCGGCACGGCTTCACCATTGTTAAAATCATCAGCCGTTTTGCCATTTTTGATGGCTTGACCCAAGTCAAAGCTCACATCACGCAAGCCCTTAGTTGCCAACGCTTGAGCCAATGCAAGACTTGCGTTGATGTCAATATTTTGTTGGGTATGCTGTGCCAATACTTTGGCAACATTAAACGCCACACGCTCACCAAAAAAAGTCACGCTATTGTCATTTTCTGCCAAGTTATTTAGGGCAACCAATAGCTCAGTTGCAGTCTTTTCTTGGGCTTTACGAGTGGTCAAATGGTCTTGATAAATATTAGCAGACATACAGTCACCTTTAGGTTAAGGGTCAAAAAAACTTACGATAAAATCAATACACACACGAAAAATAGGCAAAAACGCTCGGCTAATGGCAAAACCCTAGCCAAAAATAAACGCCTAAATTGTAGAACAAAATAGCTATTTTGGCAATTTGAATTGCGGATTTATTCAGCAAATATCACGGTTTGCATGAATATCATCATCATTGTTAAACGGCATTTTTATTATGACAAAATCTATAAAAAACCGATGAAATCACATGGTTTATTCCCCCAAAATTGAGTATAATACACGGTTAATTTCATTAATCATTTTGCAAACTTGCTCGTTAATTTTGTCAAAAATAACGTGACTTTCTATTAAATTTTAATGACGCACCCTTTATTATGGGCGTATGCAATGCACCCCTACGGTTGATTAAAAATAGAGATAGGTTTGCAAAGTGATTATTTTCTTTCATCAAAATCAAGTATAAATTCTTGATTATCAAAGGAAATTATTTACCATGCGTGAATATTCACTTTTTACCTCCGAATCGGTCAGCGAAGGTCATCCAGACAAACTTGCCGACCAAATCTCCGATGCCATTCTTGATGCCATTCTTGAACAAGACATCCATGCTCGTGTGGCGTGTGAAACCCTGACCAAAACAGGTGGCGTTGTACTGGCAGGCGAAATCACCACCACTGCCAATGTTGACTTTGAAAAAATCGTGCGTGATACCGTGCTAAAAGTCGGCTATAACAGCTCAGACTTGGGTTTTGATGGGGCGACTTGTGCGGTCATCAATATGCTTGGCAAACAATCGCCAGAAATCGCTCAAGGTGTTGACCGTGCCAAACCCGAAGAACAAGGGGCTGGCGACCAAGGCTTAATGTTTGGCTATGCCACCCATGAAACTGATGTTTTGATGCCTGCACCGATTCAGTTTTCGCACCGTTTGATGGAGCGTCAAGCCGAACTACGTAAAAATGGCACATTGCCTTGGCTTCGCCCAGATGCCAAAGCCCAAGTCACTGTGCGTTATGATGGCAATAAACCTGCCTTTGTTGATGCGTTGGTGCTATCAACCCAACACGACCCAGGCATTTCACAAAAGGATTTGCATGAGGCGGTTATGGAAGAAATCATCAAAAACGTGATTCCTGCCGAAATGCTCCACAAAGACACCAAATTTCATATTAATCCTACAGGGTTATTTGTGATTGGCGGACCTGTGGGTGATGCAGGTTTGACAGGTCGCAAGATTATCGTTGATACTTATGGCGGTATGGCTCGTCATGGTGGCGGTGCTTTCTCTGGTAAAGACCCATCAAAAGTTGACCGTAGTGCCGCCTATGCAGGGCGTTATGTTGCCAAAAATATCGTAGCCAGTGGACTTGCTGAACGTTGTGAAATCCAAGTCAGCTATGCCATTGGCGTTGCCGAGCCGACATCAATTTCAGTAAATACCTTTGGCACTGGCAAAATCAGCGATGATAAAATTGTCGATTTTATCCGTGAGCATTTTGATTTACGTCCGTATGGTATCACTCGTATGTTAAACTTATTACAACCCATGTACGAACAAACCGCTAGCTATGGGCATTTTGGTCGTCAAGGTAGCGAAACCGCCTTTACATGGGAACGTACCGACCGAGCCAATTTATTAAAAGCCGATGCAGGTTTATAATTGCTTTATCTTTATAAAGTGGTAATGTAAAAATAGTCAGTTCTATTAGCTATTTGAATCTCCCCCAACCCCCTCTTTATGAAAGAGGGGGCTTTCTCAATAGGTAAGTGTAATATTAGGAAAAAAGTCCCTCTTGTTTAAAGAGGGATTTAGGGAGATTAAGATTTGTAAGGTGCGTTTGTCGCACCTTTTTATGGTCGTTTAAATTAGTAATAAGACGGATTTTGTAGGGGCGTATTGCATACGCCCAAAATCTCACAGTATTATTCCTGATTTATTTCACTAGATTGATGAGTGTAAAATTTATGACAGCAGACAACAATCAAGTCACCGAAGAAATGAATGCCTTTTATGAGCGTGCGGACGAGTTTATCAAGCTTGCCAATGAATTACGCACTGATGAGGTTCATGCAGGAAAAATCAACGCTTCTATGCTATATGCTGTGGCTCGCTTTAGTGCATGGACGGCGGCGACAGGCTTTGTCAAAGGCAGTGACTATGCCAAAGAAAAAGCCGATATTATCGAGCATTTCACCAAAAATTTCGAGCGTATGCTATCAGACAACATTGATGACTACGCCGAAAACTTTCAAAAATATATGCAAATTGGACAAGAGCATGACCATGACCACTAACCCTGTGCGTATGCCATTTGGCAAAGTCATTGGCTTGACATTTGCTAGCTCCTTGCTATTGACCACACAAATAAGCCATGCCAAAAGCGATGTCGAAAAAGCAGGCGATGTTTTATCCCTAGCGATTCCGACTGTTGGGCTAGGTATGGCAGTTGCCAAAGATGATAAAGCAGGCGTTAAACAACTTGGCTACACGCTTGCCAGTAATTTGGTGGTGACTCAAGGGCTAAAATATGCCACCAATGACACCGACTGGGGCAAACGTCCAAATGGTGAGGATTATTCCTTTCCTTCCTTTCACACCAGCAATGCCTGTGCAGGGGCGACTTTTATCGGTCAACGCTATGGCTGGCAATACGGTAGTATGGCGATGTTGCCAGCGACTTATGTCGGATGGTCACGTGTGGATGCCAATCGACACCATACACGAGATGTAGTGGCAGGTTGTGCCATCGGTATCGCCAGTGGTTTATTACTAACCCAACCGTATGATAATACAATGATTACCCCTTGGTATGAAAATAAATCATTGGGATTGTCGATTAGTTCACAGTGGTAAGTAAGTGGACAAATTTAAACGATAAAACCGTTCGTGGTAAGCTTGTCGAACCTGAGAAGCACTGCTTCTCAAGACGAGCCTAGCGAAGTGGGTTTTCCGCTACCCTTCGACAAGCTCAGGGCGAACGAAAGACCATTAATAATTTTTTCCCTTTACTTAGGCTATTTAAATAACCGATACAACATAAACCCAATCAATGCCATTACCAACACAATCACCCCCACTCGCCACACCCACCGAGGTATCAAAGGGACTTTGATATTTTCTGCTTTTAAGTGACCCTCTAAGCCTTGTTGCAAGCCATTTAAGCCACTCACAGCATTTTGCGGTTGAGTGGTTGCATTATTTGGCATGACAGACACTTCATACGTATCAATCTGATTTTTTGCCTCTTCCATACTAATCCCTTGCTCTTCGGCATGGGTTTTGATAGCGATAACATAGTTTTTTTTATCCACCAATTGACGAATATGACTGGGCAATGGGGCAGTTTTAGTGGCTTGGCTCATGGGCGATTCTCATAACGTGATGGCTTATTATACCAGTCAAGCCATACCAGTCAATGTCATCAGCGTTAAGCTATCGTCACATGAAACCTTATAAAAATGTAACTTTTTGTAAATAAAAATCCCTATTTCATTATGCTTTTTTACCCTGTTATTCAGACTTTATATAGCCATTTGCTAAAATATGTGAAATTAGAAATATATTATTTATATTTTGCATAATTATAAATTATCTTGCATTTTGTTAATAAAAATTAAACAAGACAAAGGTATTTTTTATGGCTATACTAAGTAAAGATTACATTTTACCCCGTCACTGCTTTAACACAAAAAAAGGAGTTTTTATGTCAGCCCTATCCGCAGGTCGCAAGTTCCGTAACGCAATCGAATCTGAAAAAGCCCAAGGTCGTCCCCTTCAAATCGTTGGTACGATTAACGCCTACACCGCTATGATGGCAACCCAAGTTGGTCATAAAGCCTTGTACCTATCAGGTGCTGGCGTAGCAAATGCCTCATTCGGTCTGCCTGACCTTGGTATGACAAGCCTAAACGATGTATTGACCGATGCCACTCGTATCACCAATGCCGTTGACACGCCGTTATTGGTGGATATCGATACGGGTTGGGGTGGTGCGTTCAATATCGCTCAAACCATCAAACAAATGGAAAAAGCAGGCGTGGCAGCTGTGCATATCGAAGACCAAGTTGCCCAAAAACGCTGTGGTCACCGCCCAAACAAAGAAATCGTTTCAACCGCTGAAATGGTTGACCGTATCAAAGCTGCATTAGATGCCAAAGTAAATCCAGACTTCGTGGTGATGGCTCGTACCGATGCCTTGTCAGTTGAAGGCTTAGACGCTGCGGTTGAACGTGCGGTCGCATTCCAAGAAGCAGGTGCAGATATGATTTTTGCTGAAGCATTGACCGATATCGCTATGTATCGTAAATTCACCGATGTGCTAGATATTCCTGTCCTTGCCAACATGACTGAATTTGGTCAAACTGACCTTTACACCACCAAAGAATTGTTTGATGTGGGCGTGGATATGGTACTTTATCCATTATCAGCCTTCCGTGCGATGAACAAAGCGGCGTTGAGCGTGTATCAAAACTTGTTAAATGATGGCGTGCAAACTGCATCAGTACCAAATATGCAAACTCGCAATGAGTTGTATGAGTTCTTGAACTATCATTCTTACGAAAATAAATTGGATGAATTGTTCAAAAGTAAAAAATAATTTTTAATGTCGTTTATTGAGGTATTGCAATTAGGGATTTTCGCCTTTGCATCTGTGCTACACGGCATTACAGGCATGGCATTTCCCATGATTGGCACGGTGGCATTATCAATGGTAATGCCACTCCAAAAAGCCGTCGCTGTCCTTGCAATCCCCACGTTAATCATTAATTTATTGACGTTTTTTAAACGTGATGATGAACAACAATCAGTTCAGTATAAAAGCGATTTAAAAAAAACATTTTTTCGAGAAACCTATTCCCAAGAGATTGGGCGTTATTTACAGCAGTATTGGCTGTTGGTTGTTACCAGTTTGATTGGTAGTGTGTTGGGTGTTAAATTACTACTAATTTTACCTGTCGCCTACTTATACCTTAGTATTTCACTGGTGACATTGTATTATGCAATACATGGTTGGTTAAGTTTAATTGGGAAAGTAAAGCATTTTACTGTTCCTAACACCCAGTTAAGCATGGCAATTTTTGGTTTATTTAGCGGAATTGTTGGTGGCTCAACCAATGCCATGTCACCAATTTTATTGATTTACTTGTTTAGTTATACGCAAAATCGCAATGAAATCAGTAAAATAAGTAATTTATGTTATGCAATGGGCAAGTTGGTTCAAATTTATTTTTTATGGCAACAATTTACCCAATTTAGCCAACGAGATATTATTTCCCTCATTATTATCACTTTAATATCCATTCTATTTTTATTTGTTGGAATTAAAGTTAGGGGGAAAATTAGTCAAGTGGTTTTTAAACAACTAATTTATGTGGTTTTGTTAATTTTAGCGGTTAAAATCGGTTATTCAGGTATAAAGGCTTGGTGATTTTTGAAAATTCTTTGATAATACAATATTAAAAATTGAATCTTATCATTAAGTAAAAGGTAACATAGTCAACATGAATTCAAATGTAAAATCACGCTTAATAGCTTTTATCACGCTTCCGATTGTATTGGGTGCAAGCCTATCCTTGACCGCTTGTAATCAATCCAATACAAAAACCGAGCAGAAAGCCAGTGCCAGTCAAACCAGTTCGACTGCCAGTGCCACACCGACTACCCTAGCTTTGACAGTCGATAAAGATGGTAATGCCCACTTACAACCTGCCTCTACGGTCACAGCACCTAAAACGCCTATCAGTGACGTTAAACTCACCGACCCATTGACCCAGTTAGTCGCAACCACCATGAACAATGGTTTTTTATTGGCAGTCAATCAACACGCCAAATTATCAGCAACCCAAAAACAATGTTTGATGGATTTTGACAATCAGCAAGCGGTTACCCTTGCCCAAAAAATGCTGTCGTTTAACCTAACACAAACCGAAGTTAGCGAAGCCAATACCTTTTATGCCCTACCAGTCGGACAAAAAATCATCAAATTTAACCAAAAATACCTCGATGATTTAAAGCATAGCCACAGTAAAGCAGGCAATCTCGATGTAACCGATGATGAAAAATTGCAAATTTCTGCCTTTATTGACACCGCCACAGGACGAAAAATCCAACAATTAGCGTCAGGTCAATTACAAAGTGCGTTTGCCCCTGTTGAGCAACAGCAATTACAAAAATGCCAAGTCAGTGTCGAACAATTTAATGCACCGATAAATCCACCTGCGAATGACCCAAAAAGTGCGTCAGCCCCAACACCATCAGCAACCGTAAAAACCGAGGCAAAAGCAGTTTTACCAAATGCCTCACAACCTAAACCCTAACTTTTTTTCACAGCCAAAAAGGAATTGAACATGGCAAAATCAAAAGCAACCCCAGCCGAAACGACCGCAGAAACCACTGCACCTGTTACCCCGAAACCGAAGAAATCGGTTGCTCTATCAGGCGTACCTGCTGGTAACACTGCCCTATGTACCGTAGGACGTACAGGTAACGACTTAAGCTATCGTGGCTATGATATCTTGGATTTGGCAAAAGATAGCGAATTTGAAGAAGTCGCTCACTTGCTGATTCATGGACATTTGCCAAACCGTCATGAGTTGGACGCTTACAAGAAAAAGCTAAAAACCATGCGTAACCTACCTGTCAATGTCCTTGCCGTGTTAGAGGCCCTACCTGCTCACGCTCATCCAATGGATGTCATGCGTACAGGCGTATCGGCGTTGGGCTGTACCTTGCCAGAGCGTGAAAGCCAACCAACCTCTGAAGCTCGTGACATTGCTGATAAATTGATTGCATCATTGGGTTCAATGCTACTTTACTGGTATCACTACAGCCACAATGGCAAAGTCATCAGCCTAGATAGCGACCAAGACAGCGTTGGCGGTCATTTCCTAGAGCTATTACACGGTGAAGCCCCAAGCGAATCACATATCAAAGCCATGCACATCTCACTCATTCTATACGCAGAGCATGAGTTCAATGCCTCAACCTTTACCAGCCGTGTTATCACAGGTACTGGCTCGGATATGTACTCAGCGGTGAGCGGTGCAATCGGTGCGTTAAAAGGCCCTAAACATGGCGGTGCAAACGAAGTCGCTTATGATATCCAAAAACGCTATCGCAATGCAGACGATGCTGAAAAAGATATCTTAGAACGCCTTGAGAAAAAAGAAGTCATCATCGGCTTTGGTCATCCAGTTTATACCATTAGCGACCCACGCAATAAAGTCATCAAAGAAGTTGCTCGTAACTTGTCAAAAGAAACTGGCGATATGACCTTGTTTGATGTGGCAGAGCGTTTGGAATCTGTGATGTGGGATAACAAGAAAATGTTCCCAAATCTTGACTGGTTCTCAGCGGTTAGCTATCACAAAATGGGCGTGCCAACGGCAATGTTTACCCCATTATTCGTAATCGCTCGCACGGCTGGTTGGTCAGCTCACGTTCTTGAGCAACGTGCGGATGGTAAAATCATTCGTCCATCAGCGAACTACACTGGTCCAGACGACCAAAAATTTGTAGCGTTGGATAAACGTAAGTAATTGATTGTCTGTTTCAATAAGGGCAAATTCTTGTTAATTTGTCCTTATCAATTTTTTAATATATTTATACAAAGATTTATTTCAATTGAAATTAAACAATGTACTTGAAGCAATAAATATTGCAAAAAAATATCCAAATGGTGGGATTTATATCGGCTGATAACATGAACCGTAAGGTGCGTCTTACGCACCATTTAGAGCCAATATTTTAAAAAGGTGCGTATGATGTGCCTTATAATCGCAAGGAAGCTAAAATTTTTTGTCAAACTATATTCGCAATTTTGATGGTCATATTTATGCTTTCACCCTCCTTGCGTTTGAACGGCGAAAGATTTTTTGTCAGTCTGATTTTCTGATAGCTCTTAAACAAAGCATTATTGAAGTTCGTCAAACCTACCCTTTCACAATTATTGCTTGGGTACAAATGCCAGACCATTTACATTGCATTTTACAATTTGAGCAAAAAGACAATGATTTTAGCCGAATTTGGGGCATGATAAAGCGTAAAACCACGCAATCCTGTCCACAATATCATTTGCCATTTGATGAATTAAGTTATTCAAAAACATTAAGGAATGAAAAAGGCATTTGGCATAGACGATTTTATGAGCATTTAATTCGTGATGACAATGATTTCACCAATCATCTTAATTATATTCATTTCAACCCTGTTAAACATGGATTAGTGAAAAATGTGCTAGATTGGCAATATTCTTCTTTTCACCGTTATGTAAAAATGGGGTTTTATCCAACTGATTGGGGAATGGATAATGTGATACAGATTTTTGGTGAGTGAACCATAATCAATTATAAAGTGCGTCTTATGCACCATTTAGGCGTAATTAGCTTTTTAATTGTAGGTGCGTCTTACGCACCACATAAATACCATCAGCTTTTAATAGGTGCGTAATAATAGGTGCGTAAGACGCACCTTACCTACATACCTTTAACCAGTTACACTTTCAAGCAACACAGCAAAAGGAACTTAGCCATGAGCCAAAGCAACAATCAGTACCGCAAATCCCTCCCCAATTCCAACGTGGAATATTTCGACACTCGCCAAGCCGTCAACGACATCACTCCAGATGCCTACGACAAACTTCCGTACACCTCTCGCATTCTTGCCGAACAGCTTGTGCGTAAAGTCACTGATTCAGCCGAATTGACCGATGCGTTAAAACAGCTGATTAATCGTGAGCGTACCCTAGACTTCCCTTGGTATCCTGCCCGTGTCGTTTGTCATGATATCTTGGGTCAGACTGCCCTTGTCGATTTGGCGGGCTTGCGTGATGCCATCGCTGAACAAGGCGGTGACCCATCAAAAGTAAACCCAGTGGTACAGACACAGTTGATTGTTGACCACTCACTAGCTGTAGAGTATGGTGGCTATGACCCAGACGCATTTGAGAAAAACCGTGCCATTGAAGACCGCCGTAACGAAGACCGTTTCCACTTTATCAACTGGACAAAAACCGCCTTTGAAAACGTGGATGTGATTCCTGCGGGCAACGGTATCATGCACCAAATTAACCTTGAGAAAATGTCGCCAGTCGTCCAAGTACAGCAAGGCGTGGCGTTCCCAGATACTTGCGTGGGTACGGACAGCCACACGCCACACGTGGATGCGTTGGGCGTGATTTCGGTCGGTGTTGGTGGACTAGAAGCCGAAACCGTAATGCTAGGTCACCCATCAATGATGCGATTACCAGACATCGTGGGCGTACATTTGACAGGCAAACGCCAAGCGGGCATTACAGCGACCGATATCGTGTTGGCATTGACGGAGTTCTTGCGTAAAGAGCGTGTTGTGGGTGCGTATGTTGAGTTCTTCGGTGAAGGTGCGGACAGCCTATCTATCGGCGACCGTGCGACCATCGCCAACATGACCCCAGAATATGGGGCGACCGCAGGTCTATTCTACATCGACCAACAAACCATCGATTACCTACGTTTGACAGGGCGTGACGAAGACCAAATTAAACTGGTTGAAAACTATGCCAAAACCACAGGTCTATGGTCTGATAGCCTTGTGAATGCTGAATATGAGCGTGTGCTTGAGTTTGATTTGTCAAAAGTCACTCGCAATATGGCAGGTCCGTCAAACCCTCATGCTCGTGTTGCAACCGCTGATTTGGCTGCCAAAGGCATTGCAGGTGTGGTAGAAAATCGTGATGACGGCTTAATGCCAGACGGTGCGGTGATTATCGCTGCCATTACCTCTTGTACCAATACGTCAAACCCTCGCAACGTGGTAGCGGCTGCGTTATTGGCGAAAAAAGCCAATGAGCTAGGCTTAACTCGTAAACCTTGGGTGAAATCATCTTTTGCCCCTGGTTCAAAAGTCGCTGAACTTTACCTAAAAGACGCTAACCTATTGCCAGAATTGGAAAAATTGGGCTTTGGTATCGTGGCGTTCGCTTGTACCACTTGTAACGGTATGTCAGGGGCGTTAGACCCAGCGATTCAGCAAGAAATCATCGACCGTGACCTTTACGCTACTGCGGTATTGTCTGGTAACCGTAACTTTGACGGACGTATCCATCCGTATGCCAAACAAGCATTTTTGGCAAGCCCCCCGCTAGTGGTGGCGTATGCGATTGCAGGCACAATTCGTTTTGACATCGAAAAAGACGTATTGGGCGTAGTTGACGGCAAAGAAATCCGCCTTGCTGACATTTTCCCAAGCGATGAAGAAATTGATGCGATTGTTGCCAAACACGTTAAGCCAGAACAGTTCCGTGAAATCTATATTCCGATGTTCAACCTTGACCGTAGCCAAAAAGCCGACAGCCCACTGTACGACTGGCGACCACAATCGACTTATATCCGCCGTCCGCCATACTGGGAAGGGGCATTGGCTGCACCTCGCACCTTGACCCATATGCGTCCGTTGGCGATTTTGCCTGACAATATCACCACTGACCACTTGTCGCCATCGAATGCGATTTTGCTTGACTCGGCAGCAGGGGAATATTTGGCGAAAATGGGCTTGCCAGAAGAAGACTTCAATAGCTATGCCACCCACCGTGGTGACCACTTAACCGCCCAACGTGCGACTTTTGCCAATCCGAAATTGTTTAACGAAATGGTGAAAAACTCTGACGGCACGACCACACAAGGTTCGCTTGCTCGTGTTGAGCCAGAGGGCAAAGTGATGCGTATGTGGGAGGCGATTGAAACCTACATGAACCGTCAACAACCGCTTATCATCATCGCAGGTGCGGATTATGGTCAAGGCTCTAGCCGTGACTGGGCTGCCAAAGGCGTGCGTCTAGCAGGGGTTGAGGCGATTGTGGCTGAGGGCTTTGAGCGTATTCACCGTACCAATTTGATTGGTATGGGGGTGTTGCCACTTGAGTTTAAAGCTGGGGTGAATCGCCATACGTTGAAGCTTGATGGTACGGAAACTTATAGCGTGATTGGTAATCTTGCCCCTCGTGGCGATATGATTTTGGTCGTTGAGCGTGCAGGACATGATGGTCACGATGGTGAATTGGTTGAAGTGCCTGTGACTTGTCGTCTTGATACCCAAGCGGAAGTGGATACTTATAACGCTGGGGGCGTGTTGCAAAAATTCGCTCAAGATTTCTTGAAAGGGGAAGTATAAGCTGAAAGGTGAAGTGTAGGAATTTTTTCTGTATAATAGCAAAGCCAAATCTCCTGAGATTTGGCTTTTTCTTCATGTAAAGTTTTTGTAATATTAAGATTGAGACCAATCTATGCTAAAAAATCTTATAGAAAAATACACTGCTGACAGAGAGTATTACCTGACAAGCAAGTATAATGAAACATTGCTTCGTAGTGATTTTTTAGACCCATTTTTTGAGTTGCTTGGTTGGGACATTAAAAATAACGCAGGTAAACCGACTAATGAACGAGAAGTAATTTTAGAAGAAGCATTAAAAGAAAACGCTTCTGAACATTGTAAAAAACCTGATTACACTTTCCGACTTTTCTCTGAAAGAAAATTCTTTTTGGAAGCAAAGAAACCTTGTGTTTCCATTGAGTCAAACAATGACACAGCAAAGCAAGTCAGACGATATGGTTTTACAGGTAAACTAAAAATTTCTGTTATTTCGAACTTCGAATATTTAATCATTTATGATACTTCCGTGAAAGTTGAGAAAGACGACACCTATACAAAAGCTCTTGTAAAAAAATACCATTACACTGAATATGAAAGTAAATTTGAAGAAATTAAACAGCTATTAGGCAAAGAATCAGTGTATTCAGGAGCTTTTGAAACAGAATGGAAAGAAATTGAAAGCAAAATAAATCATTATTCGATTGATAATTTATTTCTCAATCAAATCAATGAGTGGAGAAAATCACTTGGCGTAGAGATTTACAAATACGACCCAAATATTGATGAACAACAACTAAATGACATTGTTCAGAGTTATCTGAATAGGGTTTTATTTCTGCGTGTTTGTGAGGATAGAAACTTAGAAGACTATCAAACGCTTCTAAAATTTGCCACCACGAACGATTTCAAAGCACTTATAAAGAAATTTGAGATAGCCGACAAACGCTACAATTCAGGGCTTTTTGAACAATTTTTAAAAGACCAAATTGTAGAGAATATCAGTTCGGTATTTTGGGTGATAATTAAACAATTATATTATCCTGAAAGCCCTTATTCATTCAGTGTTTTTTCTTCTGATGTGTTAGGAAGCATTTATGAAATTTTCCTGTCAGAAAAATTAACTGTTCAAAACGGTTCTGTTATCTTGGTAAAAAAACCTGAGAACATTGACCGTGACATTATCAGCACACCAACATTCATTATCAATGATATCCTAAGAAATACCGTTTTGAAAAAGTGTGAAGGAAAAACCGATGCAGAAATTCTTCAACTGAAACTGGCTGATATCTCTTGTGGCTCAGGTGCATTTTTATTGGAGTTATTTCAGTTACTTAATGATATTTTGATTGACTACTATTTGAAAAACGATAAATCAAAACTCATTCAAACCAATATCAATACTTACAAATTACCGTTTGAAATAAAACGACAGCTTTTATTAAATTGCATTTACGGAATTGACAAAGATTATAATGCAGTTGAAGCATCAAAATTTGGTTTGCTTTTAAAACTACTGGAAAACGAAGATACTAATTCAACTAACAAAATAAAACCAGTTTTACCAGACCTTTCAAATAATATCTTTTTTGGAAATAGTTTGTTAAGTCCTGAAAAAGTAACTAATAAGAAAGACCAGATAACTGTCAATCCATTTGATTTTTCGGAGCTTCGCTTTGATGTCATTGTAGGTAATCCACCTTATATGAAATCAGAGGATATGAAAAATATTACGCCAATTGAATTACCACTCTACAAAACCAATTATGTTTCTGCTTACAAGCAGTTTGACAAATATTTCCTATTTCTTGAACAGGGTATTAATTTGTTGGCTGATGATGGCATTTTAGGCTATATCGTTCCAAGCAAGTTTACCAAAGTCGGTGCGGGTAAAAAACTGCGTGAATTGCTTGCTAATAAAGAACATCTCCACTCCATTGTATCTTTTGGAGCAAATCAGGTTTTTGCAGATAAAACTACTTATACCTGTTTGCTAATTTTAACCAAAAAGCCCCAAAAGACCTTCAACTATGCCGAAGTTAAAAATCTAAAAAGTTGGAAAGTAAGAGAACCTGAATCAGTAAAATTTGCTTCAAAGAATACAAGTGAATTAGATGAAGAGGTATGGGTTCTAGTACCGCCCGAACTGTCAAATGTTTATAATAAAATTATTGCTCAAAGTATCAACCTTGGCGATTTGGTTGAAAATGATAATATTTTCAATGGTATTCAGACCAGTGCAAATGATGTTTACATTTTCAAACCCACCAAAGAGGATAATAAATATTTCTATTTTACGAAAAAAGGCGTTGATTACAAAATTGAAAAAGAAATAACGAAACCCTATTTTCAAACTTCATCAGGTGAGGATAATTTATACACTTACCGAACATTCAAACCAAATGCAAGGGTTATTTACCCTTACGAGCCTACCAAGACAGGTGTAGATATCATTCCCTTAGCAACAATTCAAAAGCAATTTCCTTTAGCCTATGACTATTTGCAAAATCATAAAGCCGTTTTAAATAATTCAAAACGTGATATAAAACCAGAGCCAAAAACAAAAAATGAATGGCACAGATATGGCAGACATCAAAGTTTGGATAGTTGTAGACTGCCTTCAAAAATTATTGTTGGTGTACTTTCCGTTGGTGATAAATACGCAATAGATTTTTATGGAACTTTGATTTCATCAGGTGGCACAGCGGGTTATTGTGTGGTTGCAATTCCAACAACCTCCGACTATTCCATTTACTACATTCAAGCCATTCTCAACTCAAAATATTTGGAATGGTTTAGTGCTTTGTATGGTGAAGTTTTTAGAGGTGGCTATATAGCAAGAGGAACAAAAGTTTTAAAAAATCTACCAATCAGACAAATTGATTTTTCAAATACTGAACAAAAAGCACTTCATGACAAAATCGTCACAACACAAAAAGAATTAATCAGCATTTATGACCAAATCGATGCACATTCAGGAAATAACAGAGCTTTAACGCCATTACAAAGACAATTTGAAAGAGAAAAAGCCAAGTTAGAATTACTATTAGCTGAACTTTACAATTTAGGTAGTGAAGATTCATTAATCCCATTAATCGAAGAATTGTATGAAGCTAATTAAAAACGCAACACCTGAGAAACTGAGAGGTGGATTTTATACGCCTGAGCCAATTGCTACATTTATTTTAAAATGGGGTATCAATGGGAGTTCTGATTATGAAATCTTAGAACCTAGTTGTGGCGATGGGGTTTTTCTTGAACAACTCAAAGAGAACAGTCATAAATTCAAATCAGTAACAGCTATTGAATTTGATGCCGTTGAAGCAGAAAAAGCTACTAAAATTACGCTCAATAATAAGACTGTAATTAATACCGATTTTCATTTGTATTGCAATCAAACCACAGAAAAATTTGATTTAGTCGTTGGTAATCCGCCTTATATTCGTTACCAATATTTTCAAGAAGAACAACAAAATGAAGCTATTCAGGTTTTTCATCGAGCAAAGCTTAAATATTCAAAACTCACCAATGCTTGGGTTTCTTTTGTGGTCGGTTCAAGCTTATTACTCAAAGAAAAAGGAAAGATTGGTTTTGTAATCCCTGCGGAATTGTTGCAAGTCTCGTATGCTCAACAGCTTCGTGAGTTTTTAGCTCATTTTTACAATAAAATTAACATCATTTCTTTTGAGAAATTGGTGTTTCCTGATATTCAGCAAGAAGTCGTTCTATTGCTTTGTGAGAAAAATGGAAGTGATTCACATTTGATTGAACATCTTGAATTAAAGGATGCTTCAGACCTTATAAAGTTAGATATAAACTTACTCAAAAGCCCTCAAAAAAAGATTGATTTCAAATCCAATAAATGGACTTATTATTTTTTGGAACAAGCAGAAATTGATTTTTTAGAACAAGTTGCAAGAAATCGGAATATTCCGACAATTGGCGATTATGCTAATGTTGAGGTTGGTATTACCACAGGGGCGAATGATTATTTCACTGTTCCTTTATCCACAGTAGAAGCATATGACCTAAAAGAATACGCAAAGCCAATGGTTGGTAGAAGTGTTCAGGTTAATAGTGTAATTTTCACAGAAGAAGATTGGAAGCTAAACAGCCAAACCAAAGCAAAAGCCCATTTATTGGTTTTTCCAGCCAAAGAAAAAATTAATGGACACAAAGGCGTTCAGTCATACATTGATATGGGCGAATCATTGGGCGTAAACAAGGGCTATAAAACAGGTATTCGAGATGAATGGTTTGTCATCCCCTCGGTTAAGCTTTCTGAAGCCTTGTTTATTCGCAGAAATAATCTTTACCCTCGTTTAATTTTAAATGAAGCGAACGCTTATACAACCGATACAATGCACCGTGTGTTTATAAAAAGTGACACCAATAAAAACGCTTTTATAGCAAGTTTTTACAATTCATTGTCTTTGGCTTTTTCTGAAATAGTTGGTCGTAGTTATGGCGGCGGTGTTTTGGAGTTAATGCCAAGTGAAGCAGGAAAAATACTGCTTCCATATCAAGCTAAAAATGCTGATTTACTTGCCACAATTGACAGAATGATGCGAGAGAAAAAAAGCATTGATGAAATTTTGGCAATTACTAATAAGCAAATCCTAAAAAAAGGTTACGGCTTAACTGATTTGGAAATAAAAATCGCAGACAATATTTGGAAAAAATTATCAAACAGAAGATTAAATAGGAAAAAATAGTGTTTTGCATTGTTTGGATACGGCTGGGTGACCTTTCGGATACCCAATAAGATATAATTTATTCACTTAATTGGGATGGTTACCTCTTTATTATGCCTGTCAAAATTTCATGATAAGCAGTTGGGTCGAGTTTGATTTTTTACTTTCATCAAGTCAAAATAGTGCTAAAATAAGACCAAAATTACATCCAAAAGGCAAAACCATGCAACCACTTTTTGCTCGACACTCCGCCAGTATTTCCGAACTCAAACGCAACCCTACAGCGTTGATTGAACAAGCGATGGGTGAACCAATCGTGATTTTAAATCACAATACGCCATCTGCTTATCTTGTGCCGAGCGAAACCTATGAGCGAATGATGGACTTACTAGATGATATGGCACTTGGGCGAATATTGGAACAGCGATTGAATGATGGACAGCAACCCATTCGTGTGACCTTGGATGAACTCTAATGGCTTATGTTCTTGATTTTCACCCAAATGCCTTAAAAGAATGGCGAAAAATTGCCCCAAATATTCAAGAGCAATTTAAAAAGAAACTTGCCGAACGATTAGAAAATCCACATATTCCCTCAGCCAAACTGTCAGGACATAAAAACACCTACAAAATTAAACTTAAATCAGTTGGTTATCGCCTTGTTTACCAAGTCATTGACGAAGTATTGGTGGTGTATGTTATCGCAGTCAGCAAGCGAGAAAATGATGATGTTTATGATAGTTTAGACTTACGAGAAATCGATGTTGAGTTGATAACATCTCAACATCAAGAGAATCAAACCTAACATTCAATATTTTTCAAAATACTAACCATAAGTGTTTGTTTATCATAAGGATTTAACTTTACAAAATCGCTTCCTGCATTTGCCGTTTCAATACACAGCATTTTTTCAAAATCATTGGGTAAAAACTGGTCAAGCGTTTTACTTTTTTCCACCCACGGATTCCAAATTATTATGCTTAGGCTATTTTTTGATGTTAATAGGACTTACGCATTTCCAAATCGTAGGTTGGGTAGAGCTTGCGATACCCAACAATTTGAATGGTTTATGTTGGGTGTCATTCTTCCACCCAACCTACAAATGGCATTTTTGCGTAAGTCCTAGTTAAAAAAATAGCCAGTTTTTCAACCAGCTATTTTAACATTCACCATCAATGATTACGCATCGTATGGGTCACGCAATATGATGGTTTCAGCACGGTCAGGACCAGTCGAAATAATATCAATCGGACACTCAATCAATGCTTCAATACGTTTAATGTACGCTTTGGCATTGTCAGGTAACTTATCATACTCAGTCACACCAACGGTGCTAGATTTCCACCCTGCCAAGGTTTCATACACAGGGGTGACATTTTCATAAAACTCAGCGTCATTCGCCCCACACACTTCACCATTTGGCAACTGATAGCCAGTACAGATGTTGATTTCTTCTAGATCATCAAGTACGTCAAGTTTGGTCAAACAAATCCCAGATAGTGAGTTGAGTACCACCGCACGGCGTAAAATCGCTGCGTCAAACCAACCACAACGTCTAGCACGACCTGTACTTGCCCCAATTTCTTGACCAACTTTGCCGATATGTTCACCCACTTCATCAAACAATTCTGTTGGGAAAGGCCCTGCCCCCACACGAGTGGTATAGGCTTTGGTGATACCCAAGACATAGTCAAAATACAAAGGCCCTAAGCCAGTACCCGTACACACACCACCTGCCGTGGTGTTTGAGCTAGTGACAAACGGATAAGTACCGTGGTCAACGTCCAATAACGTACCTTGAGCCCCTTCAAACATCAAGTTTTTGCCTTGTTTACGCAAGTCATCAAGCTCGCCTGTGACATCGGCTACCATGTCTTTTAGGGCATCACGCCATTGTTTTGCCAATGCCATAGTCGCCTCAAAATCTACCGCTTCTACGCCATAATATTGGGTCAAAGCGAAGTTATGGTATTCAAGGTTGGCTTGTAGTTTTTCGCCAAAGTTATCACGCAATAAATCACCAAAACGCAACGCACGGCGAGCAACTTTGTCTTCATACGCAGGCCCGATACCACGCCCTGTTGTACCGATTTTGTTGTTACCACGTTTGATTTCACGGGCTTGGTCAAGGGCAATATGCTGAGGCATGATAAGCGGACAGTTTGGCGAGATACGCAGACGCTCACGCACTGGCACGCCAGCTTCTTCAAGGTATTGCATTTCTGTTAGCAAGGCTTCTGGCGACAGTACCACGCCATTACCAATGTAGCAAGTCACACCTTCACGCAAAATGCCCGATGGAATCAAGTGTAGCACGGTTTTTTTGCCACCGACCACAAGGGTGTGACCTGCATTGTGTCCGCCTTGGTAGCGAGCCACAGCACTGGCTTTTTCGGTGAGTAGGTCAACGATTTTGCCTTTACCCTCATCGCCCCATTGGCTACCCAATACGACAACGTTTTTTCCCAATTGATTAGCAGTCATAATATCACCTTACTTTGCTTGTTTGCTGAGTTCTTGCTTGGTATTTGTTGAGTTTTACAGTGGTACTTGTACCCACTGCCCTTGTTGTAGGGTCAGTTGATGGGTCAGATGTTTGGGTTTATCCTGTGCTGACAGGGCGATAACCACGGCCTGCCCTTCTTGACGAAAGGTGTTAATGGTTTGGGTTAAGCTGTCATGCTCTGGATGTTGTGGGTCTGCCAACACGCTTTGCACCGTATCAAATGGTACAAGGGTCAAGGTTTTGACAGGCACAGGGATATAGTTTTGCCAACGGTTAAGCTCACAACTAAAACCCACTGCTGAACGAGCGTGGTAGTCATCACCAACATTAGCTTGTTGGTGTTGGTTGCTAAAACGTCCACCACGAATAATCGGCAATGGTTCGTTTGCGACATACACATTAAACACCATGCCTGTATGGTAATGATAGCCCAGCCCAGTCACATCAACGCTCACATTGGCATGCCATTGGGTGCGTAAATGGCTGACCAATTGGGTCAAATCCTGTAACGCTTGGGCAATTTGAGGGTTTTGTTTGGCATTATCAGATAATTGCTGTTGTAATTTTGCCAAATCATTGCCTGCTTCGCCCAATACATAAAAATCTTGGGCAAACGCACAATCACTTGCCATTTGCGTGGTCAACGTTTTGAGTTCTGGCAAGGCTTTATTGGTATATAAATCAATCAGTTGTTGTTGTAAACTAACAGGCAATTCTGCCAACTCACACAAGGTATTAAAAATCGCCACATGACCGATGTCAATATGACTACGTTCCACCAAATCGGTGCTATCAAGCAAGGTAAATAACACATCCAACAGCTCAATGTCACTGTTAATGCTATCCGCCCCAAAAATCTCTGCCCCAAGCTGTAACGGCGTACGAGAGCCAAACAACCCTTTTGGCAAGGTATAAATCACATGACCTGCATAGCAATAGCGAGCGATTTGGTTTGGCTCACTGACATGGGCATCAATCCGAGCGATTTGTGGTGTGATATCAGCACGTACGCCCATCAATCGCCCTGTGAGTTGGTCGATGATTTTGAAGGTTTGGCGTTTGACATCTTCTGACGCATAACCCAACAAACTTTCGGTATATTCAATCATGGGCGGGCTAATCAGCTCATAGCCATGACTCATCAAAATGCGAGTCAAACGGTAGCGTAAAGCTTCTTGTTTGACAGCTTCAGGCGACATAAGGTCGGTAATACCGTCTGGCAATAACCAGTTATTTTGAGCAGTTGCAAAGCTGATGGGGCTGGGGGAAATGGACACAATAAATCCTAACAATTAACATAGCATGGTCATGTGAATAAGGTGAAGTACCCAATTCTATCTCATTATTTCTATGGTAGAAGTATTAAGAAAGTTTGGTCAAAAATTCTGTGGCAGAATTTTGTAAAAATTCTCAGAGAGAATACAGGCACTTTTCCTTTTTATTGTAACATAGCTTCGCCGAACTTGGGCAATTTTTTGTGCTATAATCGGCGATTGATGGGTGTCGATTAATATTCATTGTTAATTAGATTTATCATTAATTGGAATGCTTATGAAATTATTTGTGTCAACCACATCACCTTACTCTCGTTTGTTAATGATAGCTTGTCATTTGCACAACATTGATTTGCCATTGGTTTTTGTTATGCCGTGGGATAATCCAGTCGAACTATTAACTGCAAATCCATTTTCTCAAGTTCCTGCTTTATTGACCGATGATGGCACATTAATCACCGAAACCAGTGTGATTTTAGCCTATTTATTACCACAAATTTTTAGCGACCCAAAAACTGCTTCATTAAGTAGTTTAAGTTTTGGCATTATTAGCCAAGCGGTTAGAGCCTTTGCCACCCAACGTTTTCAACCTAAAAATAGCTTACCGCACCCATTTATTGAGCGTTCCTCGCAACTCCTGCGTGATATGTTGCCCAATGCCCCACAGCTAGACGCTGAAAGTATGGATTTACCGCAAATTTTTTATGGTGTGGCGTTGGTTTATGTCAAAATGCGTTTGCCAGACCTTTATAAACAAGCAGTCAGTGATAATAATCAGCAAGCAGTCAATGTCTTTTTGCAACGTGATTTTATGCAAAAAACGGATAGTCAACAATTAGAATTACACCCAAAATCAACCTTACAAATTTTAGGACTTACGCATTTTCATAATGTGTAGGTTGGGTTGAGCATGCGAAACCCAACATTATCAACCAATGCTATCAATGAACTATGTTGGGTTTCATAATTCGACCCAACCTACGAATGACATTTTCTTGGATAAATTAACCATGTCAAGCCACCACCCTAATCCCCACATCAACCAATATAACGTGCTTGGCACTGCCTTGGCGAGTTGTTGCTTCGCCCCACTCACAGGCTTTTATCGCAATGGCTTTTGTCACACAGGCGAGCAAGACCTCGGTTTACATACCGTGTGTGCCAAAATGACCCGTGAATTTTTGGAATTTTCTTTGGCAAAAGGTAACGACTTGGTGACACCGCTTCCAGAATTGGGGTTTATGGGGCTACAGCCCAATGACTTTTGGTGCGTGTGTGCATTGCGTTGGATTGAGGCATTGGATGCAGGGGTAGCCCCACCGCTAAAACTCGAAGCCTGCCATGAAAGTTTGTTAGAATTGGTGGACTTAGCAACACTCAAACATTTTGCTATTTAACAAAGACGCTAGACCCCTGTATTCACAGGGGTGACGAACCATCTAACAGCTACCGTCATTCCTGCGAATGCAGGAATCCAGTGTCTTATGAGTAATTTCTAATCTAGCTATAACTATTTTTTTTGACAAACCTTAGCAATCCCTTTATTGTCGCTTGGATAATTTGTTACAATAGCATTTTAGCCATGAGCAGGAGGTCTTTGCTATGACACCACCCCACCACCATTCTGACCAACTGCCTAAAAAACCCACCTCGTTACCGCCCCATACTGACCAGCCGTCAATCGAAAACGACTCACCAAATTCTGCACATTCGCCTAATGACCCCATTGATGAAGTGGTTCAGAGCAATGCTGATATTGTATTTGACGAATACACCGATGCGGACGTAGAGGAAGATGAGCTAGACCTACATGGTGAGGACAGCTATATCTATGGTGAAGACTATGTCGATGAAGACAGTGTCGAAACCAATACCATCGTTGATAACGCCACGCCTGCCTATAACCCAGAAGCCGAGTTAAGCGAAGAAAAATTTTCTGGTAAAAATGAAATCGCCAATTGCTTTGCCTACTCACGTAAAACAGGCGAACGCATTGGCGAAATCGAACTGGATGATGTCCGCCGTGAATTGACCAATAACAACGTATTTGTATGGGTAGGTCTACATGACCCCAGTGCCGAAACCATCCGAGAAGTGCAAGAAGCCTTTGACCTGCACGAACTTGCCATCGAGGATGCCTTTGCCGAACACCAACGAGCCAAGGTCGAAAGCTACGGCAATGACAGCGTGTTCGTGGTCGTGCGAACCGCCAAACTCACCGACAACACCATTCGCTATGGCACGACAGCGATTTTTATGGGCAAACAATACATCATCACCATTCGCCAAGGGGCATCACATAGCTATCAAAGTGTGCGAGAATTTTGCCATCGCCGTCCAGAAAAATTGCGTCTAGGTCCTATCTTTGTGCTTCACGCCATTTTGGACTTTATTGTGGATAACTACTTGCCGATTACCGAAAAACTCGGTCGCTATTTGCGTGAACAAGAACGTGAGATTTTTTCGGACGATTTTGACAAACAAACCCTACGCAATCTGTACGAACTCAAATCACAATTGGTACATATGCGAGCGGTGATTTTGCCTGTACAAGATATTTGTAATTTCTTTATCAATCATAAAAAAACCGACATCATGCCGAGTTTTCCTACCCAAGCCAAGCCGTATTTTCGTGACGTGAATGACCATTTATTGCGTGCATTGGATGCGGTCAATGGTCTAAATGAGATGCTAAGTGTGGCGATGGATACGTATATGGCAGTGGCAACGATGGGGCAGAATGATGTGGTACGCAAGTTGGCAGCGTGGGCAGGTATTTTGGCTGTACCGACTGCGATGGCAGGGATTTATGGGATGAATTTTGAGAATATGCCAGAGCTGACATGGCGATATGGGTATTTTATGCTATTGGCGACTATTTTAGTGATTTGTTCAACGTTGTATTACCGCTTTAGAAAAGCAGGGTGGCTATAGATATAATTGGTAATGTAAAAGTGGTAAGTTTTATAAAATAAAAATGTAAGGTGCGTCATACGCACCCTTGATAAAGCTTATTCTATTTACTTACCCAATCAAGCCAACTGATTGGCGAATTATACCAACTCATTGAGCGTATTCACCGCACCAATGCCAACGCAACACTGGCAAATGGTAAAACTCTGCTCAAAACAGCTTACCTGTTAAACTCGCTCACAAAGCGACCTTAGACCTGTACTTTTCACTACCAGATATTGACTGTATGTTCACCTTATTTATGAGGCTAATGCCAAACTCATCTCTTGTCGCATAGTCTGCTCAACAACTTCTAACGTTGAATTAACAGATTTTCTGTCCTTTGCTTGTTCAGTTGGCTCTAAGCCGTTGAGTAAATCCAACAACTCAATGATATGTTCACGCAAGGCTTGAATCTCACTAAACGTCCATTTTTTTGACAAATGACTAATCGGATAAATAACACAAGGATGACCTTGATAATGCACAGTATTAAACGCATTACGAGTCAAACATTCGTTTGTTGCCTTCTCAAAATATTTGGTGACTTCACTATTTTGGGTAATAATCACTTTAGGGGCGATGGTCTGCACCAACCAATCAAACACTTCCGTACGGCGAAACTCATGGGTTAGTTGGCTTTTTTTATGGCTGATGGTGCTATATAAATAAGTTTCTAAGACAGGATATTCCACCAATTCATCAATCAAATTTTGTTGCACAATATGATTGCGACTCCACTTCGACTCGCCTTGTTGATAACCTGCCAAATCATAATACTCAACAAAACGTTCACGG
Source organism: Moraxella sp. TY6 (assembly GCF_048551375.1). Lineage (NCBI taxonomy): Bacteria > Pseudomonadati > Pseudomonadota > Gammaproteobacteria > Moraxellales > Moraxellaceae > Moraxella > Moraxella sp. TY6. Next base: position 38,628 of record NZ_JBLYZJ010000003.1, read on the forward strand.
TCAAAGCCAATATCATCTTGCCAAATCTCATGGTCAAAAATATCCAAGCCCACATTACGTGAGGGATTAAAACCGACCGTCATAATTTGACATGCTAAAGGTGAACCTGTACAAACAAAGGGGCGAGCATAATATTCAGAAAGACCAATTTCTTCGATTTTGGCAAGTAACTGTTGGCGAAATTGGGCAAGGGAGTGACGCATAATACGATCCTTGTAAATGGTCTGATATCTAAAATGGGTATTTAGTAAAAATAATAAAGCTCTCAGCTTAACCATGTGTATCCATTTTCACAGAAGTTAAGGTGACAACTGGCAACAATATATTAATCAAATTAACTGTAAATTGCTAGCAGTGTTGGACGCATTTTTTGTCAGCCAAAGCTTACAATGAATAAACACCACACAATAAAAAACCCCAAGATTAACTTGAGGCTTTTTACTACTAATTTTAATAATTAGTATTTTTGTTTTTCTGGAATAGCGGCACTGGCTTGGATGTCTACTGTGTGATTGGCTGAGTTAGCAACGTTAGTAGCACCTTCGGCAACTTTATTTGCACCATTAGCAACTGCAGTGGCTGTCGCTTCAGTGGCTTTGTTAGCACCATTGGCTACGGCTTCAGCAGTGTTGATGGCAGCACCAGTTGCTACAGCAGCACCGACTTGAGCAGCACTGGCAACGGCTTGACCTGCGTTTGCAGTGGCACTGGCTGTCGCATCAACGGCACTAGCAGTTGCGTTGACAGCACTTGCAGCGGCATTGTGAACATCTTGAGCGGCAGCACTGGCAGCAGCTTCTGGTTGACCGTTGGCAGCAGCTTCTTCAGTTTTTTTGCTACAAGCAGTGATTGACAAAGTAGCGACTAACGCTGTTAAAAGTAAATTACGCTTTAACATAATATTTCCTTTAGATAAGCAATATGAAAGTACATATATGTCAAGTATTCTAAGCCAAGTTAGGTATCAATACAATTGGTGGTAAAATTGACGCTACAATTTTTAACGCAATCTTACATTTCCTAGGAAACCGTCAATGCTTTCACTGCAGGCAAGGTTTTTCCTTCAACAAATTCAAGGAATGCCCCACCGCCTGTTGAGGTGTAGCTAACTTTATCAGCAACATCATATTTATCAATGGCAGCCAAAGTATCGCCACCGCCTGCGATGCTAAATCCTGTACTGTCAGCGACTGCTTGTGAGATGATTTTTGTACCTTCCCCAAATTTATCATCTTCAAACACACCCACAGGTCCATTCCATAAGATGGTTTTGGCATTACCGATGGCGATTGCCATGTCTTTGGCAGATTCTGGAGCGATGTCCAAAATCATGTCTTCATCACTCAAGGCTTCAACTGATTTGATTTGAGCATCCGCAGTGGCAAGTGAGCCAAAAAATTCCTCAAAGTTCACTTGCGATGTTGGAGCGACCACGACTTGTTTTGGCAATAACACGGTGGTTTGACTCATAATCTGTTTGGCAGTATCCAGCATGTCTTTTTCGTACAATGACCCACCGACATTCACGCCAGTCGCTGCCAAGAAGGTATTGGCAATACCACCACCAACGATGATTTGGTCACAGATTTTGGCAAGTGAGGTCAATACGTCCAATTTGGTCGAAACTTTCGAGCCACCAACAATCGCCAACATGGGTTTTTCAGGATTGTGCAAAGCTTTTGCCAATGCGTCCAATTCCCCTGCCAATAAAGGCCCTGCACAGGCTTGTTTAGCCTTACCAATCACGCCCTCAGTCGAGGCTTCAGCACGGTGGGCTGTACCAAATGCGTCCATCACAAATACATCACATAGGTCAGCATATTGTTGAGATAAGGTTGGACAGTTTTTCTTTTCACCTGCATTGAAGCGGACATTTTCAAGTAATACCACTTGCCCTGCTTCCACTTTTACGCCATTTTCAAGATAATCGGTAACCAATGTCACAGGCTGACCCAAGGCTTGAGTTAAATAATCCGCCACAGGAGCAAGTGAGTATTTGGCTTCTGGATTAGCAGGGTCTGGGCGACCTAGATGCGAACACACAATCACGCCTGCCCCTTTTTGCAATGCCAATTGAATGGTGGGCAAACTTGCCTTTAGACGAGCATCATTGGCGACTTTACCGTCCTTGATAGGCACATTCAAATCTTCACGGATTAATACAGTTTTGCCAGTAACGTCCAAATCTTGTAAACGAGTAAATTGCATAATCAACCTCAAATGAAATAATTGACAGATGGAAATAAAACAATCATAAACGGTTTATTTTATCATAGTTTAGCAAGCAAGTTAGAAAATTGCAGGGTAAGTGCCGTGAATTTGTTGTTTTTAGCAGTAAAAACCATTTTAGGGTTGCTAAATGCCGATATTTGGCTAATAATGATGATAAACCCTATGGGTTAAACCATGATAGAATTTGTGTCACTTAAAGGAGAAAGCCATGATTGATATCAAGCAAGCCGAACAAAAATTGTTGGCACTCAAAGCCGAATATCAAGAGCGTATTGAAAAAATTGAGCATCATTTTAAACACCCAGAGCAAGATATGACCCAAGACTGGGACGACCAAGCGGTGGTTGCCGAACAAAATGAAATGCGTAAAAGTTTGCTAGTTGAAGCCCAACATAGTTTGGAGTTGGTCAATGCAGCCTTACGCCGTATCGAAAATGGTACGTATGGCATTGATATCGAAACAGGCGAAGAAATCGACCCAAAACGCCTTGAAATCATTCCTTATGCCACGACAAATGTTAAGAGATAAAATAAATAGGATTGTTTCACACTAAAATTAAAAAGGGGCGTATTTGATACGCCCCTTTCTATAGTATATTTTGATTGGTATGATTAAGTAAAACGACGCATACTTAAATTGGCGATGATATTTTCAGCATCTTGCCAACGAGTTTTTGAGTCATTTGCCCCCAATAACACCACGATGGCAGGACGGTTGGCAACGTTGGTTTCAAAAACCACACAATTGCCTGCTTCACGGATATAGCCTGTTTTTGACAAGCCGATATTATATAAGCCATCACGCACCATATAATTGGTACTACGAGCAGCAACACTACGAAAACCTGATTTTAGGTTATTGACATAAAACTGACGGCTTGGCGTGGTACTAAACTGACTAATCAAATTATGTTTATAAGCATAGCGTGCCAAAATTGCAAGGTCACGAGGTGATGCCACATTGCGTGAATCCAATCCCGATGGGTCATAATAGCGAGTTTGGGTCATTCCCAATTCACGAGCCTTGCTATTCATACGTGCGATAAAATTGTCATAACCCATTGGGTCGGTACGTGCCAATGCTTTGGCAGCAGGGTTTTCAGACTTCATCATCATCATTAGTAGCATTTCGGCACGGTTCAGCTGATCACCTGCTTTTAGGCGGTCACTGCCTGATTGTTTTGGGGTTTTAAAATCCAATGAACTAATAGTTAACATATCATTCATGTCTGCCCCAGATTCTGCCACAATGACAGCCGTCATCAACTTACTAATTGATGCAATTGGACGAGCCACATCGGCATTTTTCTCATAAATCACTTGCCCTGTTTGAGCATCAAGCACCAATGCCCCTTTGGAATTGGCATAATATGCCCCCGTACCTTGGCTTGGTTTTGACCAATTTGGATTATAGTTATCTTCTTCACTCCACGAAGTAGCTGAAGAATTCCCCCAATCTTGTGTGGTATTGGCTGATTTTGGTGTGTTGTACATAATGGCACGGGCTTTATCCAAGCCACTTTGCCCACCCCAACTAATTTTGGCTTGCCCGCTACTTTGATACGCTAACTCAGCTTGAGCCTGTGTACCGACCAACGCCACTAACGTTGCGACCAAGGTTTTTTTCAAAATTGACTTCATAATGCGACTCTCTTAACACAGGGGTTGAAATAACACAACAACACATTGATAATACAATAACTATCTGAAATATAAAACTGGCTATACCTTAAAACCATACAGCACAAATTATAACCATCAAAAAGTTACTAATTTTAACAAACCCAAACTTTTCTACTCATCAAATTGACAAAAATTTCGTTCAGTTACTCATTGTTACACGATGATTTTAGCATGCTGATTTATTAAACACACCCCATAATCCGATAACTGGCTGATAATTCTACAAAATAAAATAAAAAAGTTACAATTGATTAAGATATCTAATATGACTATCGATAATGTTGATAAACCAAACCCTTATCACAACTGGGCATAAGAGCAACGTTATCGTTCATGGGGTGTGCGTATTATTTTGCTAACATCAAAACCTTGCGATTTGGCAGTTGCTAACAGATTTTGATAGGTGGCTTCACTCATAGTTGGCGTGCGAGATAAAATCCATAAGTATTTGTTATTCGGCGTGCCAACCAAGGCATATTGATAGTTTTGGTCTAAATCAAGCACCCAATAATCCGCCTTGCCAATCGGTAATGAGCGTAAACCTTTGGGTAAAAAAGTCACTTTTAATTGACTGCCAGTTTCGCCATTTTTGGTAGCCTCACCAATGCTTTGCATGGACTTACCATCTTTACCGATACATTGGTTATTGACTTCGACTGCACCGTTTGATTTGAGTGTATAAGTGGCGGTGACATCGCTGGCACAATTACGCTGAAAGAACATCGGCAAACGTCCAATTTCGTACCATTTTCCCATATAGCGGTTAAGGTCAACACTGGCGACCGCTTGCGGTTTGCCTTGTCCTGTGGGTTTTGCAGTAGCTTTTGTCGTTGGTGTCGTTGAGCAAGCTGTTAAGGCAATTGCTCCACTGATAAGCGTACCGATAGCTAACATTTTTTTTGATATCATCATAATTTCCTCTGGTATAGTATTGATAAGTAGTAAATAATTTACACCAATTCGCTTTTTATCATATTGTCATTATGCTAGTGTAGCATTAAAGGAAACAAAACTTTAGGAAAACCCATCAATCAACCTTATCCCTGCCACGCCCACTGCCCCACACTGCCACGCTGTCGGCAAATCATCCGCCGACACGCCCCCCAAGGCAAATACAGGTACATCGCTCAATCTTGCCAACTCAGCAAACGCTTGCCAGCCCATACCGCTTTGCTCTGGGTGAGTTGGCGTAGCTAAAACAGGCGATAAAAAACACCCCATCACGGTATGCGTTTTTGCCAAACCATTTAATTTGCTTAGGCTATTTTGGTCATGGCAACTGAAAAAATAACGCAACTCTTTTGGTAAATTAGCCAAATCTAAACCAATTAACTGCTGATGGTTAAGGTGAATAATGGCATTGGAAAAATCAAATGCTTTAGCAAAATCTTGATAAACCTGCCATTGAATCAAAGGCAGGATATCGGGTCGTTGCTGTAATAACGCTTGAGTCAATGAAAAATGGGTTTGACTATCGGTTTGTGGGCGGATGTAAAAATTAGCATTATGCGGTAATGTTTTGGTATAAAAATTAAGCCAATCTTCGTTAGTATCAAATTTATCCAAACTTTGACTGATAAAAATCGTGTTTGGCAAAGTCAGCCAATCCAAAATCCTGACGTTAGCTTCGGGCAATGGGTATTTTTTGGCGAGTAAATCCGCCTTGCTTACCCATGTTATCAACTGCCCTTCTGTGCCTATGTCATGTTGCAAACTGTCAAATTGGGCTTGCGTCACTGCAATGTTAAAAATATGCAATGCCACCGATTTATCAAGCTTTTCATTGTCAAAGTAATCGTGACGGATGATGCCCATGTTGATAATTGGATTATTGGCTAAATCACAGCCAATTTCTTCTAATACCTCACGGATTAAACCTTGTTTTGGGCTTTCATTAGCTTCGATTTTACCACCGACAAATTCATAACGATTGCCTCGGTGCTGATGGGCTTGGCGATAGCCCAATAGATACTGGTCTTGGTAATGGATTACCGCCACAGCAACATCAATGACTTTAATTGGCTTTGACATTATTTCCTCTTAACAATTCGTTTAACAATCTGCCTGCAATTATAAGCTAAATTAACTGGCTTTTTTATCAAAAAATTTGCAAAACCACTTGACGAAATTTAAAATTTAAATGATAATCATTATCAATTAAGACAAACAACAATTTACTGTATTTTAGTCAAGTTGTTTTACTAGCCCTAAGGAGTTCGCCATGTACCATCTACTTAACCGTGTATTACCCCAAGCTCAGTCTGCTTTACCAACGCTACAATCCAATCATTTATTTGCCATGAGCAAAGAAATCCGTATCCAACATGAGGGGGAAGAATATCGATTGCGATTGACTCGTAATAACCGTTTGATTTTGACTAAATAATTCTTATAAGCTATTTATGATTAAAAGACAGGTTATAATACGGTAAATTTTCGAAACAAAAGTTTTTTAAATTCGCAGATGAGACAACCCCATTTAACCGATAAAAGTTTGTTTGTAGAATACTCAGTTGCTTGGCTTGTTAAGTGTAGAAGGCTTTGGAAAAATTGTAAAAGAAAGTTAAATTCAAGTTTACAAATGGTGAATTTAGCTTTCCTTTGTTTGCTTTTGAAAAGATTATGAACAGGATCTTAGACTTTTTATTTAATGGAAAATGATAGCAGCCCTACTATAAGCTATAAGCATTTTTCAGAAAACGTTACATTGTCCAATAACGTTGATACTCATCAACTGTTAATGTATGATTGGCTTGGCTCGCCATAAGTGTGGCGATGTTTGCATTACTAATGGTTACACCTGAATCTAAATGCACAGATTCAACTTGATTGCTAGTATTGCTAAACCAATCTGTAACAGTAATACTATCTGATGTACCTTTAATTGAAATAAGCAAATTCGTACCGCTTTGCTTAAAACCAATATCACTCATGGTTAATGAGCCATGTAAATTGATAGTGTCTTTACCACCAACATCAGTCACTTTCTCAACACCATCACCAATGCTAAATTCATAAGTGTCATTACCCAATCCACCAATAAGCGTATCGTTACCTTTACCACCAATCAGTACATCATTTCCTGCTTGACCATCCAAGATATTTACACCTGTATTACCAGTTAGAATGTTATCTAATTGGTTACCAACGCCTTTATAGCCTGAAGTACCTGTTAGTATTAAGTTTTCTACTTCATTCGGTAGCGTGTAATCAAGCTTGGAATAGACAGTATCATTACCTTCTGAAGCTAGTTCAACCACTTTATCACCACTTTGGTCAACATAATAAGTATCATTGCCCTGTCCACCATACATAGTATCTGAGCCTGCACCACCATCCAAGGTATCATTCCCTTCATTACCATATAGAATATCGTTACCGAGATTACCGAAGATTTTGTCATCACCCTTATGACCATAAAGGGTATCAACATACCAACTACCATTGATAACGTCATTGCCACTTTGAGCATGTACCGTACCACCAAACGTTGGGGCAGATAGGTTCATGTCTTTATAGGTGATGTTAATTGGTAGTGTAGTAACGGTGCTTAGACCTACATGGTCAGTAGCTTTAATCAATATATTGAAACTCTCGCTACCTATCGGTGCATTCCCATAAATTCGACCTGTGCTACTATCAAATGTCAGCCAATTTGGTAATGCTAAACCTGTATCTGTGGTAGCTGTATAGGTGAGTTTAGAGCCTTCAGGGTCAGTAAACTTAGTTAAATCTACTTTATAGTCAATGTTAGACCCTTCAGCAACGTTTTGTACTGCCAACTTACTACCACCTGTTGGTGCTTGATTTGGAGCAAAATTAACATCAATTGGCTGATTTAGTAAGCCACCCAAATTATCTTTGACTTGTAATGTTAAACCTACAATAGTAGGTGTGCCAAGTGGTGCAATGCCAGTCAGTTGACCAGTGCCACTATCGAACTTTAACCAAGAAGGCAGTGGTTGACCATCTTTCAATGTTAATTGATAAGTCAGAGCATTGCCTTCTAGGTCAGCAAATTTGCCTTGCGTAAGATTATAGCTAAACGTCTCACCAGTAACCCCAGTGAGCGTAGGTTGTGACTGTGTCATGACAGGTCGTTGATTGATAGTAACAACAAAATCATCTGACACCGACTGACCTACGTTATCTGTAGCGTTTAACTTTAACGTAATGTTGGTTTCACCGTGTGGGGCTATCCCTGTCAACCTCCCTGTTTGGTTATCAAATTGCATCCAACTTGGTAAGGGCTGACCATTTGCCTGTTGAACTGTATAAGTTAAAGTCAATCCTTCAGGGTCATTTGCGACAGGAAGTTGTAAGTTAATACTTTCGCCTTCTTGCACTAATACATCAGCCATCGTTCGATTAAAGATAGGGGGTTGATTGGGTGAATAATGCAATGTAATAACTTCACTGGTCGATAACCCTGCTATATCATCAGCAGTGACTTTAATTGCTGTTTGGGTGACACCCAATGGGGAAACACCTGATAATACCCCTGTTTTAACATCATAATGTAGCCAATTCGGTAATGCCGAGCCATCTGCTTGAGTTACCTGAATCGTAAGCACCGATTTTTCTGGGTCAGAATAACGAGTTGGTTGGAGGTCTGCTAACATTGCCACACCTTGGATAGCGACAATATCAGTCAGAGGCACTGACATCATTGGTGCTTGGTTGGCTGTCACATTGAGGACAAAATTATCATTCGTTTTGCCACCTTGCCCATCATCTGCTGTTAAAGTAAGCTCAAGCTTGCCAGCATAGTTTAATGGCGGATTTGCAATCAATTCGCCTGATTGTGAATTAAAAGTTAGCCAATTTGGCAGTGCAGTACCATCTGCCAGAGTTAAATGATGCGTTAATGCTTGATGTTCGGGGTCAGCGAAAGTATTGTTAACTATGTTAGTGGTTAAACTTTCTGCTGATATCACTGTTAAGTCTGATATTGCTTGAACAAGCTTTGGACGTGCATTGACGACAATATCAAACTGGTTACTAGTGGTCTTGCCAACCACGTCAGTAGCGGTTAGGACTAAGTTTAATTTTTCAGCGTTGCTTGGAGTAGTCCCCGTTATTTCACCCGTTTCATTATTAAAATGTAACCAACTAGGCAGTGGTGCACCTGTTGCTTGTTTCACGTCAAATGTTAGTGGTGAACCTTCTGGGTCTTTATAATTATCAATAGGTAATTGAATGTGTATATCATTACTTTCTTGTAGTAGCACATTGTTCATGGCTTGGATGAAGGTGGGTGCTTGGTTAACTGCAAAATGTAGTCCAATAGTCTCAGAACTTGTCAAGCCAGCTACGTCAGTTAGAGTAACTTTTATAGTTAGTCCTTCAACATCTAAAGGTGCTGTACCTAGCAGTTTACCCTTTGTCGCATCAAAACTCACCCAATTAGGTAAGTTACTACCATCTGCCAATGTGATATTGAACTTTAATGGCTTACCTTCGGGGTCTTGATAGCGAGCGAGATTGATATCGTATTCAAAACCAACTCCTTGAATGGCTGTCAATGGGTTTGAATTGGTTGTAATGATAGGTGCTTGGTTATCACGAGTTGTCAATGTTACCGTTTCAGTAGTTTGTAGACCTGCGTTATCTGTAGCAATAATCTTTATGCCAATATCTGCACTACCTAATGGGGCAACGCCTTTGATATGCCCGGTGCTACTATCAAATAGCATCCACTGGGGCAAGGCACTACCATCTGCTTGTGTTACAGTAAATGCCAATGCTTTGCCCTCTGGGTCAACATAACGAGCCAGTGCCAAGTCAAAGTCAAAGGTTTCAGCTTCAATGGTGCTGAATGGAGACAATGGATTATCTATTTTTGCAGGCTGATTATCAGCAATGGCTAACGCAATACTCCCTGTTACCGCACGCCCAGAGGGGTCAGTTGCGGTAACAAGCAGTTTAATATCTGATGCACCAACAGGCGGTATGCCTGATAAAGCTCCTGTCATTGTATCAACTTTTAACCATGCAGGTAGGGCTGTGCCGTCAGTTGCTTTTACATTAAAGGTCAGTTTGTCGCCATCAGTATCTTTAAACTGGCTATTTAGATTGTAAGAAAAATCTAACGCCTCAACGGTTGTTAAGTTGGTAATGCTGGTATTAACTGTTGGAGCATAGCTTGGCTTGCCCCCATTGGCTAAATAATCAATGTAGGTTGCTGTCCAGACATTGCCATCTGAAAACTGTATGCTATCAACTTTATTATCAATGTTGTTAACAAGCGTTGCATAGTAGTTGCTGATGATGATTTTATCGGTTGTGCTATTGGCAAAGTTGATGATTAAGTCAGTATTGTTTTTGCTAATGATAGCTTCTTTTTCTGTGTAGCCTGAGATTTTTATGGTATCAATTGCAGTAGTGACATCAGTAAATATCATAGTGTCTGTGCCATCACCTTTATTAAATACGTATGTATCGTTTCCCACACCACCGTTTAGTGTGTCATTGCCTTCAAATCCAATTAAAGTATCGTTGCCACCGAAACCTAACAACAAATCATTACCAACATTACCGACGATTTTGTTATCCCTATCATCACCCTCTATAAAACGACCTTTACTTAACATCTGGTTATATGACAGTATCACTCCATCTGAGAAAACAACAGGAAAATCGCTTGTAGAGGATTGGTACGGAATATAAGGAATAGTGATACTATCGCTATCCCCATATTTAATAACAGTGCTTGGGTTAATGGGCGAGCTTATCAACACGTTATCAGTTGATTTCACATCGGTAAATCGAATAACCATCATGCCGTCAGTATCATTAATAGTATCTTGTCCATCGCCCTTACTAAATACATAGGTATCTAGATTATCACCACCAATTAATAAGTCATTACCTTTCCCACCAATTAGGGTATCTTTACCTATCCCTGCACCACCATTAAGAACATCATTTCCACCATTGCCGATAAGTAAATCATCATCGTAACCACCACTGATATTTTCAGCAGAATCATTACCAATGACGATATTTGCTAAGCGTAGTATTTGGTCAGTGCTGAAAGTTACACCATCGCTAAAAGTTAGCGTTGCCTGTTTATTAGTAGCGTAGCTTAAAAAGTTCAATAGATTGATACTATCAGTAGCTGTGTATTTAATGAGGATATTTGATTCACCGTCACGTACAGCTTGAATCGGGTCAGTCGATTTAACATCATTTAAACGAATATTAAAAACGCCATCTCCTTGACGTAAAGTAGATTCATCAATTGTATCTTGTCCGTCACCTTTACTAAAGACGTAGGTGTCACTACCTATGCCACCTATCAATATATCATTTCCAGTACCACCAATGAGTGTATCGTCGCCCTCACGAGCATCTAAGGTGTCATCCCCTGCCTTACCAATTAAAATATTATCGTAGCGGTTACCAATTAATTGGTTAGCACTGTCATCACCTTGGAAGGTATTTGCAAGCTTAATAAGGTCAGCAATACCTATTACTGTGTTATCACTAAAGTGCAAAGACACGTTAGCATTAATAGGATAGTCAAAGAAACTAACTAAACGAATACTATCAGTGACACCATATTGAATTACCAAATCGGCAGTATTATCACGAAATGCTCTGATACCCTCACTGGCACTGACATCTGTCAACAGAATTTGATAGACAGCATCGCCTTGACCTAAGACTGATTCATCAATGATATCTTGACCATCACCTTTGCTAAAAAGATAGGTATCAAAACCTAGACCACCTCTTAGGGTGTCATTGCCTTGACCACCTTTCAAGATATCATGACCGCTGTAGCCATTAATGATATCGTTGGTTGCTGTTCCTATGAGATAATCATTATATTCAGTACCAACACTGGCGAATTTTGCCAAAAACTGCTCTTTAGTCATCGTTACGCCGTCACTAAAGATAAATGTAGTCGTCTGATTCTGATTAGGGGTTAGAAAATTAACTAAAGTCAGTTGGTCGCCTTCACCATTGGCATAGCGTACTAACAAATCTGAATTGTATGGTTTAGTAGAAATAGGGTCAGTAGACTTTATATCTGTGAATCGAATGACATTGTTACCTTCAAAATCCTCAATAATATCCTGTCCATCACCTTTGCTAAAGATGTAGGTATCATTACCCATACCGCCACGAAGGGTATCCCTACCTATACCACCAATAAGCGTATCACTGCCATCAAAACCTTCTAATAAATCATTACCAGCATTACCAATTAGATAATCATTTTCATAACTACCAAATAGTTGATTGTCGTTATTACCTCCAACAATCTTGTGAGAAACTGCTAACAGTTCATCCATACTCCAAACTATACTATCACTAAACATGATTTTTGAAGTCGAAGACTTGGATAAATTATAGAAATTCACTAAACGAATGCTATCACTATTACCATAGTTGATAATTAAGTCTGCATTACCATCACGAGTGACTTGTAAATTATCAGTTGATTTAACATCAGTAAAACGGATAGTAAAATTGCCATCACCATTGTAATTTTCATCTAATATATCTTGTCCATCGCCTTTACTAAAGATATAGGTATCGTTACCCATCCCACCAATCAAAATGTCACGACCTGTGCCACCCACTAAAATATCATCGCCTTGTCTTCCATCTAAAAAGTCGTCGCCAGTATTACCGATAATATAGTCTGCGGTATCTGTGCCTGCTAAGTTATCATTACCTGTTGAACCCATTAACTTATTGGATAAAGCTGTCATTTGCTGTGACGTTAAACGTACGCCATCACTAAATTCAAAATAAGCAGGCTGTTTGTAATAGCCAAATCCTTGTGGGTTCTCAAAAAAACCTTCTAGCAATAAGTCATCTTGATTGCTGTAACGGATGAGTAAGTCATTGGTATTAACTCGTAGCACATCCACCAAAGCTGTTGAAGCCACATCGGCAAACTTCACGATATTGCTACCTTCTTTATCAACGTAGGTATCATGCCCATCGCCAGTGTTAAAAATATAGGTATCATTGCCTGAATTACCAAACAGCCTATCATTGCCTTTACCACCTATCAACACATCATCACCTAGACCTGCATCAATAAAATCATCTCCCCAACCACCCACAATGACTTCGGATTGTGCAGTACCTACTGTCTGTGAGTATTGACTCATCAATACTGGCAAATTATTTGCGATATCAACAGCACGCAGGGTATAGTCACCTGTAATATTCTGTGAACCTACTGCAACAAAGTAATCACCTGTTTTTGGTGCAGTAAAAACGACATTGCTTGGTGGTGCAGGATAACCATTTGGTGAGCTATTCACATAATTGCTATTACTGTCAAACAGCCCTTGGATATAAATCGCATTAGGCACTTGCGAAAGATTCATTCCACTTGATAGGTTGAATTGGTAAGTAGTCCCTGCGATAAGACTAACTTTAATCCAATCAACATCATAAGGTGCATCAATCGTACCATTATAGCCTGTGCTAGACATATTGGCAGTTGTGGTCGAATTATTGCTAACATCTGGCATAACCGTAGATTCCTTCTAAAAGAATTTTTGAGTGTAGTAAATAGACTTTATATAATAGTGGTACTCATTTTATTGAGTGGCATGAAAATTACTGAAAAAGTTAGGTAGCAACCTTGTTTTCATCAAAATAAATTAAAAGGTTTATGGAAAAATCTTAAAAATTTATTCTATATTTTTTGATATATTCAAGCAATCTTTCGGTAAGATAATAGCAAAATAAAATTTATTTAAAAAGGATAGATTAAAATAAAGCGACATATTGTGTCGTTTTATTCTGATATTCTGATTTGCTATAGTAAATCTTAAATTAAAGTGAACAATGAATAAAACAATCCACTATAGCACTTATACATTAATCAACAGTATTTTATGTATTAAATTCATTTTATCGAAAATAGCGAAAATTGAACCGTACCAAGATTATCGAAGACCTCAAAATCTGAGAGAATACTGACATGAAAGGGCTCGCCGCATCTGTTAGTACGACTGGTGCTTCTACTTCGGGCATAGCCCTACGTCTTGCACTCGGACAAAGCAGTACTTTGCTTATCCTCGCTCAGACAATGCCCTCACTCAAAGCGTGAATGGGTTATATAAAACGGAGGTGATTGACTATTTTAAACCTGAATGGGACTGTAGATATGTCTTTGCACCCATTATAAGAATAACTTGCGCAAATAAATTTTACAAACAAAAATTCTGACAATCTTCGGCTAAGTGTGTTAAAGTTAATTATCTATACATTACCATTTAATCTAACAAAATTCCCTATCAATGTCCATTTATCAACTCAAACGCCAATTCCAAAACCAACTCCGCCCCATCAGTGACCAACTGGTACAGCAAGGGGTTACGGCTAATCAAGTGACTGTGTCTGCTGTGGTATTAAGCGGTGCGACTGCCTATGTGATTGCTTATCAAGCCGATAAAAACCCTGCCCTATGGTACGCCCTGCCTATCAGCCTGTTTGTGCAGATGGCGATGAATGCCATTGACGGTATGATGGCAAAGGAACATGGACAAGCCTCAACCCTTGGGGCATGGCTCAACGAAGTCGGCGATATCGTCTCTGACCGTATGTTAATCGGCAGTCTATCGTCCCATTTAACTCAATATCAGCTATCCCAATATTCGCAGGATTTAGCAAGAGTACAAGCTTTGACATTTGCCACAGAGCTGGTCGCTATTGGTAGTCAGCAACTTGTTAATCAACGAGCCAATCAAGGACCGCTTGGCAAGAGCGACAGAGCGTTAGAGCTAGGCGTGATTGGTGTGCTATCGGGTTCTGGGTTTTCGCTATTGCCGTATGCCCGTTATTTATTTTTGGCGAATCAATTATTACTTATCAAGACCATTGCCAATCGCCTTCAATTTATTGCCAGTCAATATTGGCAACAACAATATCTTGAGCAAAAACAACGACTTTTAACAGAAAACCCTATTGAGAAATCTATGACAGTAAATCAGTTAACGATTAAAGAAACCATCAGTTGTTTTAATAGCTATGACGGCACGGCGATATTTTATCGCTATTGGCTAGGCAAATCATTGGACGACATCCAAGCCAATGCCAGCGATGAGAAAATCGTGATTTTATTGCACCGAGGGCATGAGCATTCAGGGCGATTGATCGAGTTGGCTCATGCGTTTGTGCAAGCAGGCTATCAAGTGTTTGCGTGGGATGCTAGGGGCAATGGGCGTTCTGGCGGTGAGCGTGATGATGCCGAGAACTTTGGGCAGTTGGTACGAGATTTGGACGAATTTATCCATATCGTCAAAGCCCAAACCCACACCACCACCGAGCAACTGTTAGTGGTGGCAAGCAGTCTAGGGGCGGTTATTGCAAGTTCTTGGGTGCATGATTATGCCCCAACGGTACGAGGCATGATTTTGGGAACGCCTGCTTTTGCGATTCGCCTGTATGTGCCGTTTGCTCTGCCTGCGTTAAAAGTCGCCAAAAAAATCGGCTTGATGTCGAAAGTATCAAGCTATGTCAAAGCCAAAGTGTTGACCCATGATGACGTTGCCGGGCAAGCCTACAACGATGACCCGTTGATTTCGTCAAGTATTTCAAGGGATTTGCTGATTGATTCATTACAAACAGGCAAACGCTTGGTCGATGACGCAGGGGCGATTGTCACGCCGACCTTTATCTTATGTGCAGGTAAAGATTATGTGGTGGATAAACAGGTGATTCGAGATTTTTATGAAACCATTCGCTCACCCATCAAGCGTTGGGCGTATTATCCAGACAGCTATCATGCGATTTTCCATGAAGTCAATAAACAGCAAGTTTTTGCTGAGTGTATCGACTTTGCCAATGATGTGTTTGCTAAGCCGTTGTCGCAAGTCGATTTGCAGAACGCAGACAAGCCCAAAAGCCAAGCCGATAGCTACAGTAAAGACCGTGTCGATAGATTGGCAGTCAAAGGGTTTAATCCGCAATTTGCCTTGACCAAGCTTGCGATTCACAAATTTGGACATATCAGCGATGGCGTGGCAACAGGGATAAAACATGGCTTTGATTCGGGCAGTTCGCTAGAAAAAGTCTATCAAAATCAACCCCAAGGAAAAAATCTATTTGGCAAAGTAGTGGATAAATTTTATCTCAATAACATCGGTTGGCGGGGTATTCGCATTCGCAAACAGCATTTGCTAGAACTTGGACAGTTGGCATTAGACAATCTCAATCATTTGGATAAAACTGGCAACGATGCAACCATCAAGACAACCATTAAGGCAACCATCAAGGCAGTCGATATCGCCAGTGGCAATGGCTATTATATGTTTGAGCTTGCCAAAGCCAACCCAACGCTAAATGCTGAATTGCGAGATTACGACAGCCATAATATTGAAGTCATGAGCCAAAAAGCCCAAGAGTTAGGCTTTAATGACCGAGTAAAAGCGGTGCAAAAAGATGCTTTTGAGGCAAAAAGCTATACCGATAAAGCCCAATATCAACTGGCAGTCGCTTCTGGCGTGTTTGAGCTGTTTACAGACAATGATAAAGTCAAAACGGCGATACAAGGGATTTATCAGCAGTTAAGCGAAGGGGGCTATTTTATCTACACCAATCAGCCGTGGCATCCTGAGCAAGAATTTATTGGTAAAACGCTCAATAGCCATCAAGGTAAAGATTGGGTGATGCGTTGCCGTAGCCAAGCCGAAATTGACCAATTAGTTACGAATGCAGGCTTTGAAAAAGTCACCATGCGAATTGATGAATTTGGGATTTTTACCGTATCGTTAGCAGTGAAAAAGCCATTGGCGGTTAAAAAGTAACTTTTAAGCATGAATGCCCCAACTTTAACCCCCAAACCTTTTAACCGTGCCATGCTATTTTCTGGTGGTGGGCTACGTTTTGGCTATTATTTGGGTATGTATCAGGCCCTATGCGACCATGATAAACAGCCTGATATCATCTTGGCAAGCTGTGGCGGTGCGTTCGTGGCAGGGCTATTGGAAGTAAGCCAAGACAGCAAGCAAGCGTATGAGCGACTGATAAGCCGTGAATGTTATGAGATGCTGTGTCGTATTGAGCCGAACCGCCCAAAACGACCGACCGACTATGCCTTACCTGCATTGGCTAGATATCTCAATAGCTTGGTGAACAGCCATGCCAAAATGCGATTGGCTCACAACCTTTTGTCTTCCCATAGGCTATCTGCTGATAAACTTTTGGCAAAACTTCACGCCCAAAGCCTAGCCCATATCAAGGACGAAAGCGATCGCCATCCGCTATGGCATTGGCAAGATTATTCCCCAAATACGGATTTTAACAGTATTATCCTCAGCAGTCGGTTGTTATCAACTTACCAACATCAACCTTGGCAGTGGCAACTAGTGTTACGCACCAGCCATTCAGCGTTGGCGGATAAGTTGGAAAATTTGTCATTAAGCAATGTCATGGCAAATTACCATGTGGATAAAATCCATCCCACACATTATATCACTGCCGAGATGCCGTTGCCGATTGCGGTGCGTGGTTCTATTTCGGATATGTATTACCTACCGCCCATGACTTGGCAAGGGCAAACCTTGATGGGCGGTGTGCTAAACCTTACGCCCATAGAGCTGGCTTGTCAGCTTGCCGATACGGTATATGCAGAAACCAAGGCAGGTTATGATGGGGTGTTGGCAGAACCTGCGATACAAGATGTGTTTGGCTTTTCGCCCAATCACCGCTTGGCTCATGTGCATGATTACCAACATCCTCATACCCAAATCCATTGGCTAAACACAGCAGATAATGGCAAGCATATCCGCCCAGTCATCGCCAAAAAACTGCGACTTCGCCAAGGCTATATTGATGTGAAACGCCCTGATTATGCGACCTTTCAAGCGATTATGCGTGAACAATACGATTATGGCTATGAGCGAGCCAAAGATTATTTGGGTAAAATATAATGGGTGATTCTGACTGGTTAATGCTGATACCATTTTATACGTTAGGTATGATTGGCATTATTTATTTAGGGTTTGAAATGGCATTATGGCTTATTAATTTTATCCAACAAAAATTAAGTAAAAATCCATATGAATAATCATTTAATCATCATTGGCGGTACAAGTGGCATAGGGCTTGCCTTGGCGAACTGGCATTTAAGCCAACAGTGGCAAGCAACCGTGATTGGCAGTAATGCTGACAAGATTGCGAATTTACCCCAATCATTACTGCAAAATCCTTTATTTACTGCCATCACCTGTGATATTAGCGACAACATCGCAAGGGGAAAATTGTTTGATAAACTATCACAACAGCCGTTTAATCGACTAATTTATTGTGCAGGAAAATATTATAACGAACGTCAACAAAATCTTAGCCAAGATGAAAGCCAACGTATGCTTGCGGTGAATTTGCAGGCGTTTCAAGCGGTGTTTAGTTGGGCAAGTGACAGGTTACAGACAGTCGAGAGCTCAGACAAACATTTGATTGCGATTGCGTCCGTTGCAGGGCTATTGGATTTTGCTCACGCCAGTTTGTACGCCAAATGCAAACGAGCCATGATAGCCAGTTGTGATGCGTATCGCTTGGGTTTACAGCCCTTTGGCATAAAAGTCACTTGCATCGCTTCAGGGTATATTGATACCCAAACCCTACGCTCACTGAATAATGGCGATGCCAGTCATAAACCGCACCTTATCAGTGAAGAGCAAGCCGTCACAGAAATTGTTCATGCCATTCGGCAAAATATCGCTTTGCATATTTTCCCAAAACCGATGAAACGCACCATTTCGCTGTTATCCATGTTGCCAAAACCGCTTTTAGACAAGGTGATGGCATTGCAATACCGCCATCAAGACAGTCAAGCAAAATCAAGTGAAGTAAAACCAAAATAAAAAGCATCGTAGTATGGGCTAGCCGTCATTTTGGCGTAACCCACGGATAAATAAGGATTATTTTTAATTAATGAACTAGAAGGGAATATGTTAACAGGGATTTTTTGAGGTAAATTTTCTGTTACTTCTCTTATACCATCAAATCAACCACAGCCGATAAATCAGCCAAAACACAGGCACACTGAGTAGTAAACTATCAATTCTATCCATGATACCGCCATGCCCTTTGAGCCATTGCCCCATGTCTTTGACCCCATGACGGCGTTTGATGGCGGATTCGAGCAAATCGCCCACTATCCCAACACTGGTCAACAGCCAAGTAAGCCCAAAAATCTGTGGCAAGTTAAAAGGTGTCAGTAACCGACCAATCGGCAAGCAGATAATGGCGGTAAGAATTGAGCCAAATAAAGCCCCTTCGATGGTCTTATTCGGACTGATGGTCGGTGCAAGTTTACGTTGAAACAGCTTATGCCCCAACCAACGTCCCATCAAATATTGCCCAATATCATTGCTTTGAATTGCAAAAATCACGAATAACAAAACTCCCAGTTTGGCTTGATGATTGAGTAGCCCACCCAAATCCAAAAAGCTCACGATAAACAGCACAAATACCACGACAAATAAGCCATCCAAGTATTTTTGCAAAATCCGTACTTCTTTGAACACCCATTCCGACTGAAAAGTGGTCACTACCTTTAAAAAAGATATCCAGCCGTTCTTGCAACAACTGGACACTTTCACGATTAGGCAGTAAATTTTTGCAAAACAAAAATTCATTTTTTAACAATGCGATTTTTTCTTAGCGATTCACCTTTAAGTTCAATCAAATCCGCGCGATGAACAATACGGTCTAAAATTGCATCAGCTATACTACTGTCTTCAAAAAAACCATGCCATTTTTCAGTTGGAAACTGACTGGTAATCATTAAACCACCAGTTTTTGACTGTTCATCAATAATCTCATGAAAAGTTGGGCATAGACTTGCATCAATGCCACCGAGTCCAAAATCATCAATGACCAGCAGGGTTGGTTTCATATACTTTTATTTTGTCTTATTAATTGAACCATCAAGCGTTGATAGATGTAAATCCTCAAACATTTGGTTAGCAGTAACAAACAAAGTTTTTATTTCCAGCCTGCACGCTTGACTAGCAAAAGCACAGCCAAGCCACGTTTTCCCAGTCCCAGTTGCCCCTGTAATAATTAGTGAATGATTGTTTTTTATCCACTCACAATCGAACAAATGACTGATATCAGAGCGTTTTAACAGCCGAGAAGCTGAATAATCAATATTCTCAAGCCGTGCATCACTGTATCGAAGTTTTGATGATTTTAACAGATTTTGAATCCGATTATTATGACGCTGATTGATTTCAGTATCTAACAATAAATTCAAAATTTCATAAAAATCATAATCTTGATTCTTATAAGTTTGAAAATTGGATTCAAGATTTTTAGCAAAGTGGCTCAATTTTAAAAACTTTAGTTTATCATAGACGACAGAGTTAGACATGAGCCAGCCCTCCTACTTTGAAATAGTCCGCTCCACGTACATTTTTATGCGTATCAAAGTAACTATCAGCATTTGCAGATTTTTGCTTTTGTAGATATGATTTGCTTTTAAAAATGCTTGTTAAACGGTCAATACTATAAATTTTTAATTTTTGTGCATATTCAAAGCCTTGTTCAATATCGACTGGAGAGATTTTTGTATCAATCAACAACTTTTTGAGTTGATTGAGTTTTTTAAGATTGTTCGCATAGTTACGCTTGTTCTCGAGCATATAGTCAATGCTGTCAAATGTCGCTTCACCAATATCCATTGCCCAATTTAACAAGCGGTCAGGCTGTAAGTCTTCATGGATTTTATGATTTTCAGGCATATGTTCATATTTGATGCTGTGTCCTTTAGTTTTGCGTTCATGAACAGCGATAGATTGACGTTTTAAAAATATTTCAACCACGTTTTCAGTAATTTTGACATCAACTTTTTGACTGATAAATTGATACGGTACAGAATATTCAACATTATCAACGCTAACTGTGTAAAACTCAGTCACTTTGACATCATGTACCCAATCACTAATCTGAAATTCATGCTCAGACAAAGGTGTTAGCAAGGGTTTATCAATATTAAGATAAGACTGATACCGTCCTTTTGGAAAAGTCTTTGTTATCTTGTTGTTTAGTAGTGCTAATTCTTCTTGCAGTGTTGCATTGAGTTCAGGCAATGAAAAAAACTTACGATTGCGTAGTTTTGCTAAGATTGTCATTTGCACAATTCTAACTGACAGCTCTGCAAGGCTTTTATCTTTTGGTGTGCGAGGTCTTGCTGGCATAACCACAATTCCGTAGTGGTCGGCAAGTTCAGCAAAAGAAGGCGTAATTGTGATACCTTGATTTGAGTGTTTCAATACAGCGGATTTTAGGTTATCTGTCACTAATTTTTGTGGTGTACCACCATAAAATTCAAACATCTTAATATGGCATTTTTGCCAATCCTTGATTTTTTGTGAAGGCACAGCATAGCAAAATATATACTGTGATGCAGATAATACACCAACAAAAATTTGTGCTTTGATTATCACTTCTCCAGTTTTTTGACAGTAAATTGGCACAATCCGACCGCAGAAATCAACTTCGACAAATTCTCCAGCTTTGTAGAATTTTCTTTTTGAAGGTGGTAATTTGTTAACAAATTCGTTATAAAGCTCGCAAAATCGTGAGTATGCAAGTCCATTTGCATTGGCTTCACGATACTCACGCCATAACAGTTCTAATGTTACATCGGGTTTGGATTTCTCCTCTTGGATGTATGCCCAATCAGGATATTGCTTTTTCTGACGATTTGCTTTGGCTCTGCGAATACCCAACTGATTTTCAAAATCAGTATCGTTACACTGAAGTAATTGTTCGGATGGTAAAATGCTTTTTTCAAGCATTGACTGGACTTTTGAGACAGTTGTCGGTGAGACCTTCTCATTTCGTCCGATTTGGCGAAAGCTCATATCTTTTGATAATTGCATGACGATGCGACGAATCGCACGGGTTGGTAAATTCATGATGAATTCCTCTTTTAAAGTTACGAATGAAAATTAATGTCATCGCCTACCGCCCTAAGACAGTAGGCGATTTTGTAACAATTTAAGAGGATTGCAGAGGTGACCACGCTTGACAGTATTAAGCAATGACCCCATAATAAAAGTATCTGTTAGTTCCAATTAATAGATACCCTGTGCAACGGTTGTAGCTCCAACTACAATCGTTGTGCAATCCTATTTTCTTTCAAAATAAAAAGATAGCTTAACTGGCTTTCATATTACCCTCCTTATTTAGTTGTTTTTCAAAACGTTTTTGTTCTTCATCTAAAACTTTAGCAATAAAACCTGAGAGCGACTGATAGTTTTCAGTCGCTCTTTGTTTTGCCCAGTTTTTGAGCTGTGTAGGAACTTTGACATTGATTTGTTCAGTTTGAAGCATGCGATACTCCGTATTTCGTCACTTTGTTGATAGCGATTAATATATCAGTAACTATATTATACATCAAGTGTTTTTATAAAATAATATTAAAACAATATTTTTTATTATATTTTAATATTTTTAGCGGGGTAATTTAAGCTATAATATTGAATAATATTATTTTTCCATCATTTTTAATATTTTTCTAATATATTTTAACAAGGGTTGGCTATGTCTGATGATGTTCAAGTAAACTTGCGTTTGCCTATTACGTTAAAAGAGAAGATTCACGATGCTGCAAGAGAAAATAACCGTTCATTAAATGCGGAGTTAAATGAACGTTTGATTAATTCCTTTGTAACAATGCAAGATAATTATTCAAATGTGGTTGAGGCTGTGTTGGAGTTAGCCAGTCGTTTTCAGGTTTCCGATAGGATTTCTGATATTAAACAGCGATTGGATTTTTTGCTAGAAGAGATACGAGAGATTCCACACACCCCTTATTTCACGCCTTCGTTAATCGCTGCTAAGTTGGGCTATGAGTATGCCAGTGAGACGGAGAAATGGTTTAAAGGGCAGGCAGAGCCGTCTTTTAGTCAGTTAAAGCAGTTGGCTCATTTTTTTGGTTGTGATGAGAGTTGGTTGCAGTTTGGCATTGGTAAGCCATTTCCAACTAAGCGTCAATCCAGTTTTCATCAGGTAGTGGGCGTAGTAGATTTTTGTACTACTCCTGATGATGGCTATGATAAGGTAAGTGAGGTGTTATTTATTCGCAATGATTCTACTGCTGGGGAGTTGTTGATTGTAAAGGTATTTGATAGCTATCGTTGTCAGGTATATCAAACCTCGGTGCATTTGAGTGATGTTGTGGGAGCGACTGGGACGAGATATCGTGCTGTGGTGACGTTGGTATTGGAGGCGTTTTTTCGTAGTCAGTGGAAAACCAAGGCAAAGAGCTTTTTGGTACAGCCTGCGATGTATGATACATTGATTAGCGGTCAGCAAAATGCGTTGCGGACGTTGGCTCGGTATCATTTTTCGACTTGGATGGATGATATTTGGGATAGGTCAATGTATGAGAAGGATACGATTGATTATTGGGAGGGGTGGCAGGATTTGTGTTTTGCGATTGCGTCTGATATTGAGAGAGATAAGGGGATGAATGAGGATAAGGCGATGATTAAGAATGGGAATCATGAGGCGACTACGTTGTTGAATGAGCGGTTTTATCAGTTTTTTGATTGATTTTTGATTTCCTGTTTTATTGATGTCTTGCTGGAAAAATATAATGGATAAATCTAAAATTTTATTTTTAATCAATTGGTTAGGTGGTTTTGGCGTGTATGGCGACTTATGAATTTAAGTCGCTTTTTTATTGTAAACATTTTTTCTTATTTTGGATAAACGGTAGTTTATTTGTCATAAGGTTATGATATATTATTTTTGTTGACTACTGTTTTTTGGAGATGCCAAGTTGAAAGGTTATCAGTTTTTTGCGTTAGCGTTGGTTATGATGAATCTTAATGGCTGTGATAAAAATGATTCAAGTCGCTCTCTTGGTAGTTATTTTGAGGGGTTGCCTTTTTTTTCTAATCCTTGTAATAGTTTACATAAAGTCACTAGTCGAGATGATTTATTAAAGCAACTATATGAGACTGCTTATAAAGACGACTGCCTTTATAAAATAACCGCATCAGAGTTGCAAAATATATGGCAAGTACCAGTATCCGATAATAGCTTTCGTCGACAATACACAAAAGAACAGCTAGATAAAGATTATAGCTTAAATCTCTATCCTAACAAGTCCCCATTTGAATTTTATGTTTTTTATTATCCTGAAGGACAGGGGTTAATAGGTTTATCACTAACGAGAGATGCTTGGCGGTCTGGACATTACACGCTTTTTCCCGAAGGAGATTTCCCTAATTTTTTGGGGCAACCAACAAAAATTTATAGCACAGTAACTTATCCTGGTTGGAGATATGTAAGAACTCCTTATCAACCAGAAAATGGAACTAATATTCAAAGGTACGGGGGCTATAGCTGGCTTTCAGGATTTCCGTATTATAGAAAAATGGAAGCTGATACTCAACCCAACAGTGAGGTATTATATTTTAGCTTTCGTAATTCACATGACTATAACAACTATAGATAAATTGGCTAACAAGGAGCTACTATAATGACAAATCAAATTAACGAAGTTTCAAGAAGAGAACTTGAAAAATTGGGGTTTAACCAAGACCAAATAAATACAATAAATTTGGTACCTGAACTGGTTAACCAAATCAACCAATTTCATACTGGAAATCCATTAAACCCTTTTGATGGTGGACATTTTGTCAGAGGTGAGGCAGGGGCTGGGTATATAGTTGGAACTGGAAACATAGAAATCAACCCTGACAACAATAATTATATCAAAATCAAAACTATTGCTCATGAACTTGGGCATGCTTTAGGAAAACAACAAGATGTAATTTATAACCAAGGTGCAACTAAATTTGCTGAATCCATGGTGAAATCAGAAGGCGATGCTGTCTTAAACGAATATAATATTATTCAAAATGCAATTGAAACAAATGGTTCAAACCTGCGTATTGGAATGTCTAATACCCAGCATTTAGATATTAAAGGTGATAGTCTGTACAATAGAATTCATTCAATGAAGCAAGCTGGTATGGATGAAGGAGCTATTAGAAAGTTTATTTGTCAAGAATATGGTGACTATGGTGAATTTAGCACTAGTGATACAGGTTTGAATTATTTCGAAAATTATATTTGGCAATATTTTGATATGATTGATAAGGGATTAAAAAGTAGTTATTTTGAAGTTACAGGAGAACAGCTTAATTGGGACAATCACAGCAAACAAATTACTGGCATGATTAAAAATCATCTATATGGTGAATTGGAATCTGATAATTTAAATGCTAGTGTAAAAGGATTGTCAGAGGGGGCACTAATATATGGCGATAAAGGCAAAGATATACTAATCGGCAGTACATTTGATGATATTATTTTGGGTGGGTCAGAGAATGACCAAATAGATGGAAAAGATGGATTTGATAAATTAAGCGGTGATAGTGGTGATGATGAAATTCATGGTGGTAGTGGTAATGATGTAATTTATGGTGGAACTGGTGGAGATGCACTATATGGTGAAGGTGATAATGATACCTTATTTTTAGCGACTGCATTAAAAGATGATAATTTGTATAATTTAGAAATTTATGCTCATGATGATTTGTCCACTAATTATGCAAAAGGAGGAGAGGGTAATGATACGATATATGGTTCAGATGGTACAGATGTAGTTTATACAGGCACTGCTATAAGAACTAGTGATGAAGGCTCTACGAATACTGTATATGGATTTAAAGGCAATGATGAAATTGTTGGTGCAGCAGGAATTGATATCTTGTATGGCGGTCAAGATAATGATTTATTAGAAGGTGGTAAGGGGCAAGATAAACTGCATGGTGGTGAAGGAGAGGATGTATTGGATGGTGGAGCAGATGAGGATGAATTATTTGGTGATGAAAATAATGATATTTTAAATGGTGGATATGGAAAAGATATTTTACATGGAGGGAATGGAAACGACACACTCTATGGAGGACATAGTATTACCCAAGGGCATGACAATAACGCCCAAAACGAACTTTACGGCGAAGATGGCAACGACACCCTATACGGCTCAGGTCGCCTAGAAGGCGGTAAAGACTTCGACACCTACTTCGCATACGACACTGCAATCATCAAAGACGAAGACGGACAAGGCAAAGTCCACATTGAACTTAATGGCTCACCCACCCTACTTACAGGTGGTACACACAAACTCGGAGCAGACGACAATACCTATGAAAGTACTGACGGTAAAATTACCTATATTTGGGATAAACAAGCCAAAACACTAAAAATAAATGATAACCTTACCATCGAAGACTGGGAAAATGGGCAATTAGGCATCAAACTCACTACAGGGCATGATATTGCTTTCGTCATTGATGTCAGTAATAGTATGGATGACGACATGAGAGCAGTCGTTAACGAAGCCAGTAGAATCACTAATGCCCTATTTAACATAAATGATACCTCAAAAGATAACCGCATCGCTATCGCAACCTATGAAACAAATACTTCTATCTTACAAACTTTCACCAACCAAGATACAGTAGCAGGTAAAGTTGCTGCCTTTGACCAAGCAGTCTCAAGCTTGCCTAGTATGGTAAATGGTGGCACAGAAAATATATTTCATGCTTTATATGATGTACTAAAAGGTAAAGTAGGAGAATGGCGAGAAGATGCCACCTCTCGCACCATATTTGTCATTGGGGATGAACCTGGTGATGATACAGACTTAGCAGCCCAAGTATTTGCCCTAGCTAAAGATATCGGAGCTACCGCCAATATTAATACATCAGCTAGAAGTATGAACATGATGAATGTTGCTAGCTACGATGTCACTTTCGCAGATAATATGCAGATAAAGTCACCACTGAATGTTACCATTAAAGCCATTAGTATTAATAACCCAGCAAAATTTGGTTATAATATAGACTATATTGCTAGTGCAAATAATGCTAAAAGCTATCATGCACAAGGTGCTAGTGATATTGTCGACGTTATTGTTCAGGCAATAACTGATATTAGCCTTCAAGAGAATAATCTATTATTAGGAACAGATGGCAAGGATACTCTTTATGGCAAAGGTGGACAAGATGAGTTGCATGGAGGAAAAGGAGAAGATATTTTAGACGGAGGAAGTGATAATGATAAACTCTTTGGTGAGGCAGATGATGACCAACTAGATGGTGGAGACGGCGATGATATCCTCGAAGGAAATGGTGGAAATGACAAGCTAAAAGGAGGCGATGGTAATGATAATCTTCAAGGTGGTGAAGGAAATGACAAACTTCAAGGCGGTGAAGGAAATGATACCTTAGAAGGAAATGAGGGTAACGATAATTTAAATGGTGATGTAGGTGCTGATAAATTACTTGGTGGTAATGGTGATGATACGCTTGATGGCGGTGAAGGAGATGATGTTCTTCAAGGAAATGATGGTGATGATAAACTAACGGATATATCAGGAACAACTGACCAATTGACGATTAAAGATTTCTTCTTGGGCGGTGAAAATGCTGGGGCAACTATTAATTTTGCCAGTGGTGGTAGTTTAACTAGTGAGCAAATTTTTGGGGCGTACGGCTTAACCAATCCAAGCCCAAGTACCAATACAGCGACTGACTATCAATCATCATTATCAACGATGTTGAACTTGATGAGTGATTATAATAAGTTAAGCCCATTGGCGAATGAGTCAACGGTATTGTAATACTCAATATATATTAAATATTTGTTTGTTATTAAAGAAGCTGGTCAATCGACTGGCTTTTTTAGTTAATGACCACTTTAAATCGGAATGGGTGGTCAGGTGAATTTTGGAGAGGGTGAACAGATTAATTGGAATATACAATTTTTGTTGAACATTTTGTGGAATGTCTTGCTGAGTGTTTTGCGTAGCGTTTTGACTAGCATTTGGATTGGCAGGCTGATTGCCAAATTTGCTAGCAGGCTGATTGGCAAATTGGCTAGAAGATTGACTAGAAGATTGGCGAAATAGACGGCAGATTTCATGCTGACCTTTGACCGCCATCAATAGGGCTAACAACCCAATACCAAAGGCAATCTTATCGTTATTGGCAATAAAACCCACTAACAACGCCCCTAACAAAAATATCCATGAGCGTACCGTATGATATACCGAGCCAAACCGCTGATAACCACCCATCAACTTTAAGGTCAGCCAAGCGATAACGGCAATACTGATAAGGCATAACAGAAAAATAATAGGCGTTGAAAATTGGGCATTCACATAAACTTACCAGTAATGATTTTCAACGATTGTAGCATAGTTTTTTACTAGACCATCAATGTTTGGTGGATTTTTGTTTTAGATTTAATAAAACCATATCGCTTAAATAGTCTGTTGAAACATGATGATAGGGATAGTGCGTATCGAGCAACTGGCGAATTTCTGCAATAGCAAGCCGACTAAAATACGCCAAACAACACGCCATCATCGCCACACTTCTTGACCATCCCATACTACATTGACACACTATCAACACAGATGGGGCTTTTGCCAAAGTGTTTGCCAAGTCGATTTGAGCGTGATTGATTACATGGGCTAAATGCCTGTCGATTTGGGCGACAATGTCTTGAAGTTGCTGAGTTGGCAAACTGTCAAATGGCTGTAAATCCATTAACGGAAAGTAAAAATAGGTGACATTTGGTAAATTGTCAATTAAAGTAAAGCTAGCACTGATTTCACTGGCGACATCTAGCCAAATTACCTGTTGGTATTGGCTTAAAACAGCGGTTAAATCTTGATTTGATAACACTTGGTTTGGCATCAGTTTTGCCGTTGCCAACACGTCGACTTGATAAGGCGTGTTTTGGCAGGTCAAAGGCTTTAGCTGATTAAAAGGCGTCAATCGCTGAAATTTGGCTAAACACCACCACAATAGACGATAGCTGATAATAATGGGAGCTTGCCACAAGTAAGCCGACAACTTTAATTGACCCTTATTACCAGTAAAAAGGGTGTTTTTTTTAAAAAAGTGATTGGTAAACTTACTATCAGCTTTCACATACAAGCCACTTAACACGCCTAGGCTTATTAGCCAATACATCGCCATCAAACTACACAGCGTTTCATAAGGGCTAGATAACCCAACAAAAATAGGCAATGTGGCGATTATCAAATACCCCGAAATCACCAATACAATATAGCGAACCGCCAGTTTGACACTGCCCAATGGCAATCTGCGAGCTAGGTAATTTTCAACAGATAAAACGCCAAATGCCAATACACTCCCACCAATGACATCCAAAAAATGGTGTTGCCATGTGAATACTGTGGAAATAGCAATGCCCAAACCCAGTAGCGACAACCCCCACCGATACTCCAGCACATAGCGAGAAAAAAACGCATTGGGTTGCCACAGTGATACCACCAAAACCCACGCATAGGCAACATGGAGTGAGGGAAACTGATTATAGGGCTTATCGACACTGTGCAATAAATTAAACGCCCATTGCCAATTGACACCCAAACTGTCAAAAGCTTGGACATGACTTGGCAATGCGAATGAAAACGTCAAAGGCAACCGATAAAAACACAGACACGCAATCACAGTCGTCAGTAATAAACGCTGGGTCAGATGGTATAAACCAACCCTATCCGCCACCATAAAAAAACTGGCAATCAATAACCATACCGAACAACTGTACAAAATGATAAAACTTGGAATAAAGGGAATATGATGGTCTAATTTTAATGCTAAATTAGCAATTTCAATGGTTTGAGAAAGGATTGCGGTATAGGCATTCATTAAATTATACAGACCAAATACTACAAAAAAATAAATCAGACAGCCAATGCGTTGCCTGATAGATAAGTCATTAGTGGGATAATTGCGTGTCATCATGGTTTTAGATAAATGAGTTTGAATGACTTATTTGGTCAATAGTTAACATAAGATACCGTTGATGACAAATATTTTTGAGATATTCATAAAAAAACCGACCTCAAAAGGGTCGGTTGTGGTTGTGGTTGTGGTTTACCTCATGACACGGTACATGGAAGCCTCACTGGATAGCACCTAAATAGGGTGTCTAGTGCTATAGCTCAATCACGTTTGCGTGATTGCGCCAGCGAGCTATTGCACTAGACACCCTATTTAGGTAACAGCTATCCTGAAACAGGTTTCCTTGTGCAAAATGTAGTGGCTTTATTCAACGGCGACGCAACATCGCCACTCACCTTACGGTGAAACGCTAAATCTCACAACTTGGGTATATTCTGCCTCAATTCTTATTGGCTTGTCAATGTTATTTTTAATATTAAGTTCAACTATACGACAATGAGTGACGTTTTGGTATAAAACCCTATTTTGCGTCATCTACTGTCGTTTTAATTGTATTAAATTAACATTTGTGCTTGATTTTTTGTCAAAAACGTAGTTTGATAGTGGTTTGACAAAAACAATAATCTCATCAATCAAGGCTAAGTCAATGAGTGACCGTTTCCAACAAATTCAGCACGCTTATACGGTGCAAGACCCAGCGTTAATCGACAAATTACTCTTATTGTGTTACCAGCCCGACCCTGCCCCGACTACGCCCATTCCCGATGACGAACTCACCTTTGAGCGGTTTTTAGCCAAAATTTTTAGTTATGAGTTTCGCCAAAAGCACCCAGAAGTACAGTTTGCCGAACGTATCGCCATGATTGCCAAGCTAGAGACAGATGAGGGCGTGTATCCGTTGCCAGACCGTTTTAGGATTCATATTATTTTGCGAAGTCTGTGGGAAGATAATAGTGATTATGCAAGGGCGGTTTTGTTGTCGGCGATTGATAGATTGCCCCTCAGTTATGGGGTGTGGAAAGGGTTTAAGCATATTTTTAAACAAGCCGAAGCCCAGCATGATTATGCGATGTTTGCACGGCTTGCAGTACGCATTGATTGTGAGCGGTTTGACCAGTCGGCTCGCACGCCTGTCAGTAGTGCCACCAAGACCTATATGAGCCTGCGAGCCTGGCGTTTTTTGCGTAATATCGGCGAGCAGTCGGGGTTTTTATATCCCGAAGTGACGGTACAAGTGTTGGCAAGTTATCCCGAAAATTTTGATTTGAACAGTCCGCAACGCTATCAAAGTTGGGTACTAAATCATATTTGTTTTCACAACAGCACCCATTATGGTGTGACTCGCTTCGCCAGTAATCATCGCCGTAAGCTATTTGATGAGAAAGGGCGAGCGTTTGCCAACACGTGGCAACGGGATGCCGAGCCGTTATTGCGGTTGATGCTGACCGCAAGAAACGAGGCGATACGCCAGTTTGCCACCGATAGCCTTAAGCACGAGTTTAAAAATGAACTGCGTGATGTCAGTGTGGCAACCATTCAACAGCTATCTGCGATTAGCGAGCGAAGCAATGCCAAAGATGAGTTGATTGTGTGGCTGATTAGCCATTCGCCCAATTTTGAGCAGTCGCAATTTCGCACCTTGGGCTTGCATGAGGTGGTGCTAAAACTGCTATTTTCTAACGAAGCCCAAGCGTCAAAATATGCGTTTGAGTATGCCAAAAGCTATGCGTTGGATTTGCCCCTTGCGACTTTGTTGTTATTGGCTGATTCGTCAAATGGCGATGCCCGTCAGTTTGCGATTGGGCAGATTTTAAGCCGTGATGCCAGAAAAGACATTGGTTTGGCAGGTTGGGGGCAGTTGCTTGATTCGCCCTATCACCATGAGGTTGCCAGCAAGCAGTTACTTGCCAATTTTAACCGCCGAGATTTTAGCCAAGATTGGTTTGTTCAGCGTTTGCTAAGTCAAAGTGGCTATAGCGTGGATTTTGCGGTCAAAAATCTGCTCAATTTTTACCCTGCTGATGAGCTTGGCATGGCGTTTTTTATCGACCTTACCCAACGCATTGATGATAACGTCATCCACGCTTCGACCATGCAATTAGCATTGGACGGCTTGAAGCAACTGTGTTTGGCAAAAGTTCCTGTCGAAGTTTGGCAACGTTTGTTATTACATCCGTTATCACAAGCTACGGTCAAAGCATGGCTAAATGCCGATTTGATTCATGCCAATACCTTGCCAATGGACTATTGGCACGCCTTGGCGTTTGAAGCCGATTGGCACAGTAGCGAGTGGGTAAAAGCCCTAACCACACCGATTGACGGTCAAATTAGCAATTGGCAACGCTATCTGACTTTTGATACATATTTAGCAGAGCAGGTCATGGACTGGCTCAGTGATGTTCGCCGTTTTGTCCCTGTCAATATTGGTTTTGATTGGCTGATGAAACTGGCAAATAGTGATAACAGTGACGCTCGTCAATTTGCCATTGACCGTATTAACAAAGGCTTTTTACCTGCGGACTTCGTTCCCCAAACTTCTGCATCACAGGTTTCTTCACAACCTGCCACAACCGATGCCAGCCAAACCGAAATCAATGTCGATTTAGCCGAACAAAGCTTTTTATTCACAGGCAAAATGCAAAGCATGACCCGTGAAACCGCTGAAGATATGGTAAAAAAAGCCAACGGCAAAATCTTGGGTGCGGTAAACAATAAGTTAGACTTTTTGGTGATTGGTGATGACGGCTCACCGCTGTACGGCAATGGTCGTAAAGGCAGTAAGCAAGTCAAAGCCGAAGAGCTGATTGCCAAAGGGGCAGGGCTAAAAATCATCTCCGAAACGGCATTTTTGCAAATGCTATCTGGGCAAGCACGCCAAGTCGATGACGACCAAACTTTGGCAGGGGCAGAAGCCTTATGGCACATGGCTGTTAGCGATGCCAACTCGCCAATGAGTGAGCTTGCGACTACGTATCTGTTGCATCATCATACCGAAATTTGCATGGCATTGACCGACCGTCCTGTTGACCCTGATGCGGTGATTCCCAACAGCTTCTTTAGTGCCGAGCGGGTCATTCCGATTTTGAATCATGGCAATGCTCGCTTACGTCAGTTTGCCTTGCAGATAGCCACTTATGAATTTGCCAATTGGCAACTCACCGCCGACCAATGGGTGAGCATAGCGGAGTCAAGCCATAGCGACGTGCAAGACTTTATCAATAAAGCGTTATTGGATAAAGCGTCTGCGGAAAATCGCCGTTATCATGTGCCAGCCGACAAGCTATCTGCCAATATGCTGTATGCCTTGCTTGATAGCCAAAAACGCACGGCTCGCCAATTGGGTGTGACCTTGCTAATGCGAAATCCGCAATTTCACGAACCCGAAACCCTGTATCGCCTTACCGAAAGCACTGATAGAGAAGTGCGGTATGCGTCTGTCAAAATGCTGTGGCAACATTACCGTAAGCGTCATCTGCCTGCCACTTGGCAACCCAAACCTATCAATGCCAAGCTCGAAAAACAGGATACGGCTGTGATTCAAAACAATCCAGTGCAAAATAGGGCGTTGGAAAAAGACAAAACCCTACCTGCAAGCCTTGAGCAGTTGTTATTATTGCTAAAACGTGGGTTATTTGAATTGCCACCTGCTCGTTTGGGTGAAAATACCAAACCCAATGAAGAAGCCAAACCAACGCATAAAGCCAAGTTTTATAACGGTCAGTTGCAACAGCCCAATGAGCAAACACAGCCTAGCAAGCCGATTTCTGCCAGTCGTGCCAAATTGGCATTAATCGAAACTTACCGTGATGTGGCGTTAGGTGATGTCGAGTTTGCCAAATTGGTATTGCCATTGTTGCAACAATTTACTGTATCCGCAGGCAAGATGGAACGCCATGCCTGTTTGGTCGCTGTCACTCGCATTCAGGCAAAATTCCCTGAGTTTGCTGAGGCAATGACGGCATAAACCAACTAAAAAATTGATAACGAGAATAACCATGAGCCAACCTTTAACCACGACTACCTTGCCCTATTGGGGGCAGATTAATGCCTTAATCAGTCAACAGGCGGTGAGCCTATTTACCACCAAAGTATTTGACAAAAAGACGACTGAACAAGCCACCCATTCAAATCAGACAAGCCAAGCCAAATTGTATCGTGTCGATAGCAGTAGCGACCACCCCACATTAACAGCTTTAGCTCTGCCTGTGGGAATGGACGGCTTAACGGCTTTATCAGACGGCACGGTGATGCTGATTGGGCGAGATGGGCAGTTATACCAAAGTGATTGGCAAGCCAAAAAAGTCACGCAAGTCAGCACCCAAGCCACGTTCGAGCTAATCAGCCAAACCGCAAGCGAAGACGATGAGCCAAGCCAACATCTGCCAACGGCGGTGGCGATTGCCAGTTTTGGCGAGGGTGTGGCGGTGTTATACCCCAATCATTTGATAGTATGGGCGTATCAAAAACATAAGCTTGGTGACTGTATTGCCAATATTCGCCTTGATAGCGTACAACAGACTAGCGACAAGACCAACACCACAGGACTTAGCATCAATCAAGCCACGTCGTTGGCGGTATCAGCCGACGGCGATTGGTTGGTGGTGGGTGATAATCAAGGCTTGGTGAGTAGTTTTCATGTCAATGCTGAATGCACAGCGGTACTACATAGCTCAAGCGAGTTATTGCACCAAGGGGCGATTACTGCCTTGTGTTTTGAGCCGATTGCCCAGCAGTTTTTTTCGGCAGGGGCGGACAAGCAACTGTTGCGTACCCATGTACAGGGCAAATTACAAGGCATTGACCGAGGCAAGGCAAGCCAACATACCGAAATGATTCGCAGTATGGTGGTGTCGGAGGTTGGTAAGGGCGAGCGACTTTACACAGGTTCGGATGATAAAAGCGTCAAGTCTTGGCAATTTGACAAAGGTCAGCCCAACACTTGCAAAGATGATTTGGTCAAAGTTCGCCTGTTAAGCGTGTGTCAATATGTGGGGCAAGCCAGCGTGTTGGCGGTTGGCACAGACCAAAGTTTGCGTTTTATCCCTGTTGATAGCGAGGGCAAGCTCACCAATGTGGCTCATGTCATCAAAGACGGCTATCAACGTCTGACCGATTTATTGAGCGATAAAGAGGATAAAGCCTTTAAAGAAGGCTTGGCGTTGCTAGCGGAACACAGCGACAACAATCGCCTCAATATCGTCAGTAAAATTTTGGAAAAATCCAATGACGGCTATCGCAGTGAGCAACTTGCCAAATGGCTTGCCACCAGTCAGCTACCCAAAACCACGCACCAATTAGAGCAGTTACTGGGTTCGCACAGCGTAGAAAAAGTGCGAGCAATTGCGTTTGAGGCGTTAAAAGCCCAAGCCCAAGTCGAAGCCAATGATACTGCCAATAGTAATAGCAATACCACGCCAAATCCCTTGCGTTATCTACAATTAGCCCTTGATAGCAAATTTGTTGATGTCAATGAATTGGCGATTGCTGAATATATTGCCGTTGCCCAAAGCAATCCCAGTTTGCACAGCCAAATCATTGCCGTGTTACAAGTTGCCCTGTCGCACCATGAAGCCCGCATTCGCAAACAGGCGTTATCCGCCCTCGAGACCTTATTACCAAGTGATAGCCCACAAGCGGATTTGTTGGCATTGGCAACGGGCAATAGTGACGTTCAGCAAGCAGGCTTGATTCGCCTATACCAACGAGGGATGTTGAACCATTTTGAGGTCAAGCGTCAGTTAGTGCTGTTGCAAAATGATAACAATGCGGTGGTGCGTCAAACTGCCTTTTATGTGTCAGTATTATCACAACCGACTTTGGCAGAAGCATTGGCAAAATTGGATGACAACCTTACTCGTACCTTGCAGGATTTTAGCGATTTTCGTTTATTGCCAAAAACTAATGCCAAAGCCAATCAAAATAGTGCCAATCAAGGCAATAGCCAAAGCAATGCCAATGAAGTTAATTTATCGCTCGACATTGCCCCCCTTGATGAAACCAAAGAGCAAAATCAAGACCAAGCCAAATCCAAAACGAAAGCCAAACAAAAAGCCGTTGCCGTGCCGACCCTTGATAGCCAAGCGTTAGAGCCATTGTTGCAAGGGTTAAGTAATAGCTATACCGACATTAGTTTTCGTTCTGCCTACAGTTTGGCATTATTGCATGATGACCGAGCGTTTGGGGCATTGATGCGACTGATGCACGACAACGATGATACCACTCGCATTGGTGTTGCCAAGGCGTTTGCCGAACTTGGGCAACAAGACGGCTTGACCGTGTTGCCGTTACTACTTGATGACAAAAACGCCACCGTGCGTCAAGTCGCCATGCAGTCTTATGGCAAACTATCGCAACAACATGGTGTGTCGCTACTGGATTGGGCTTCGGTCGGCTTTGCCAGTCGTGAGCAAGACGTTCACCAACAAGCCTTGTCGGTGCTATTGACCGCTTTGCAAAACCCTGACAACAGCGATTCACAAGGTGCAGTTAATACCCAAGGCATCGACACCCTAAGCCAAGCATTAAATGACCCATTTGAGCCGATTCGTCAAGAAGTGGTGAAAGTGCTAATCAATCGCCTAAACCAAGTCAGCGGTGAGGCGGATAGCAGTCAGCGGAAACAAGCGATTTTTGGTTTGCTAAAACAAAGCCGTTTTGTTGATGTGCATCAAGTGACATTGGATGAATGGCAAACTCTGCTCAAGCAGTCACCACAAGCCAGTGATAGCGTTGTCGCCATGCTTGCCGAATTTTTGGACAACCCATTCCAAGCGATTCGCCAAGGGGCGTTTGACATCGCCCTGCGTGAGCATAAACGCATTGCGGTAAAAACCTTGCTATCACTTGCCTTTAATAGCCAGTTTGTTGATACCCGTCAGCAAGCGTTAAATTTATTGAGTAGCCAAAAAACCGCTGATTTGATGCCGTTATTGAGTGCGTTATTTAATGATGACAATGGCGACTTGCGTTTGCAAGCGTTAAAGGTAGCGTTGGATTATGGCGACCCACAAGTATTGGCAACCGCCCTACAAAGTCCGTACAGCGATATCCAACTGGCGACCGCCCAAGCCCTTGCCAAACAAGGACATGGCGACAGTTATCAGATTTTCGAGCATTTTCTCAATCAGCCGATGCCAGAAATGGCGGATGAGAAAACCAAATGGCAAAAAAACATCATCGAAGCCTTACGAGGCGTGGCAGATTTGGCGGACGGACGTGGTTTTGCGTGGTTTGACAAATACTTACACGATGCCAATGCCGAGTTTGGCAAAACCACCGATTTGGCATCACAGGTGATGTGGGTGAGCCGTGGCGATAACCTTGAGCGATTAGCTGAGTGGCAAAACGATGAGCGAAGCCATGTCAAACAAGGGGCAAGCCTTGCATTAGCCGTGTGGGGCGATAAGCGTGGCGAAATGTTACTTAATGATGACAAACAAGCCAATACCCTGTCCGCTACCCAATGGCTACAGGCTCGTGTTGGCTTGGGCGTGAGCCATGCCAATCAATTACGCCCTGTGCTTGGCAAAGCTGATACCGAACTGGCAAGCCGTGTGTTATTGGCATTTTATGATTTATTGCTTAATCCAACTCAGCCCAAACGCTTGCTTGAGGCGTTAGCCTTTGCCGATAGTGACACTGCCCTGCTGTGTGCAGGGGTGATTGCTCGTTTTGCTGACAGTACACAAGCATGGCAATACCTTGCTGATACCCTTAACCGTCAGTTGCAACAACGCCGAGAACCGCACAAAACCAAGCAAGAAGCCGTATGGTCGCTAGATGTCCCCACCTTACAACAACTAGCTCAATGCGTGGTCTTTGGTGAA
The DNA here is from genome assembly GCF_048551375.1 of Moraxella sp. TY6. Lineage (NCBI taxonomy): Bacteria > Pseudomonadati > Pseudomonadota > Gammaproteobacteria > Moraxellales > Moraxellaceae > Moraxella > Moraxella sp. TY6. Next base: position 76,105 of record NZ_JBLYZJ010000003.1, read on the forward strand.
CCACTCATCAAAGCCCAAGCCGTGAGTTTATTGACACCGCTAAGTCAAAATTTGGCGTATGAGGTGTGGCAAAGCCGTTATTTACGCTTCGTCCAACTCAATCAAGCCTTGCTAAACGACACCAATCGTCAATATCCATTAGTCGCTCATACCAATCCTGCCCACGAGCATCAATGGCAAGCGTTGGCATTTGGGGCGTGGCTGGGTATTTTACGCCAAACTGACTACCGTAGCGTCAGCGTTGCCGAACAAGCGATGCGAGCCTTGTTAAACCTCGCTCAACATCCGCATTGGCAAGACAGCGTGCAACGTGCCTTTATCCCATTGCTTAATCACCAAAACTACAACGTGCGAGAGTTGGCTTGGCAAGGTTTGCAAGATTTGGGCTTGCCGAGTGAGCGATTGGGCGAACACGCCATGAGTTCACCGCATATTGATATGGTGCAAAAAGGCTTGGGGCTATGGCTGACAAGCTTTGAGCAAAACCACAATGCCACCGAAGCCAATCAGCAGTTGCAAGGGCTATTACAGACCAACAGTGCGGTATTGACCCAAGAAGCGTATCGACTATTGGTTCAGCGAGTGGGGGCGTTGTCGGCAGGCGAAATGGCACTTGCCAGTTATTACTTGCCATTGCGTAGCCAAGTGGTCAATGAGTGGCGACAAATCACCACACCAGAGCGTCAAGCAGACCGACTGGCGTTACTCAATCTTGCCAGTGCCAATGACGATTGGCAAACCCGTTTTTCTGCCATTTCACAGCTATTTGATTTGCCAGTTGCCCTGCCTTTTCAACAGCCGTCTAAACAGCTAGTTGGGGCAAGTTTTGACACAGATTTGCTCATTCGTGGCATTCAGCTTTGGCAACATAGCCAAGACATGGGACAACAACGAGCCGTTACCAATTTATTGAGCAACCATGTTGCCGTGATTAGCAAAAAGCTTGCAACCGAGCCAACGCTTGCCAATCCATTACTTGCCCTGCTTGACAGCCCACAACGCAAAGTCGAGTTGGGTAGTACTTATAATTTGCTTGGCGACACTCGTAGCACGGCTTTTGTGCCTGCCTTGATGCAACGCTATTTGGATAAATCCGATGAACGTGCCGATATCGTCAAAACCTTGACCAAAATCAGCGGTTTTGACCAACCGATTGAAGATTTTTATGATGATTATGCCGATAAACGCTGGCTTGAACGTCAATATCCACGCCATGTTGCGGTGTTGTTAAATCTTGCTCAACAGCTACTCCAACACACGGATTATTTACGTTTTACCAATTTATTATATAGTTTAAGTTGGGCAAATGATGCGTCATTGAACCCACAAATTGACAAGCTGTTGCAACGTGCCTACAGCCAAATGCCAAGCCAACATACCGCCAAAATCGTGGAAGCCATGGCATACCGTGCCGACAAACGCCAAGGCGATGTCGCAGGACTGCGAAAAGCCTTGGGCAATAAAGATGCCGAAGTGCAGTTTTTATCCGCAGAAGGCTTGGCAAAACGGGGTATCAAAGACGGCTTTGCCGTGCTTATGGCGACCATTGACTACAATACGGACGGTGAATTGCGTCGCCGTGCGGTGTTGGCGTTGGGTGAGTTGGGTGATGAGCAAGCTTATGACAAGCTGATTAAACTTGCTGATGACCCAGCGCATTATTTGCAAGATGTGGCAAGTGAAGCGTTAGGGCATTTGGGGCAAACCGAATACGGTCAGCGAATCTTTAGCTTACTCCAAACCCATTTACAGCAAGTGACGAGCGAAACCCCTGCCATTGAACATTGGATAAATGGCTTGCGTTGGCTCAATACTTACGACAGTTGGCAACAAATTCGTGACTTTATCAAACGAGATGAAGCCGACCCGTACACCTTTTGGAGCAGTATCGACCATGCGATTAAGACCTTGCAATACCATGTTGCCACGGACGATATCGGCACGGCAAACCGCAATTTGTTGTTAAAACTGATTCGTAGCCATACCAATTATAGCCGAGTTGAGCAAAGTGTGCTTACCGCTCAAATCCTATTTGACAACGAGCCGAACACCGTGTATGCGTATGATTGGGCGGTGCTAGAAAGCCTGTTCCCAACTATTTTGGAGAACCAAAGCCAACACCGTATCAGCCAATTTGCCAGCCTTGATGAATTGCTTGCCTTTATCAATGATTACCCACAACTGGTGCAACGCAATCATGGTTTGCATTTAGAATATTATAACCAAGACACAGGCGAACAAGTCATCCAAGCCTTGATGCAGGCGATTCTTGAGCGAGATAAAATGCCTGCCAGCGACTTGCACAAATTATTGGTAAGCAGTAATCCGTCTAGCCAACAACTGGGGCTACGTTACCTCACCCAACATCCGCAAGACTACTGGCAAAATGAGGTCGAAACTGGGCTATGGCAACAGCTTACCCTTGCCAAAACCGTATGGCAACAACTGGTCGCCCAAGTCAGCGAACAGCCAAGCCTTGCCTCGACCGCTTATAACCGTAGCGTCAATGCCGACACATGGCAACGCACGCAAGAGAACAATGACACCACCGTGAGCCAACTGTTGTGGTTACTGCTTCGCTTTAGCCCTATCAATTCAGCCCACATTGGCGATACGCTAAGTTGGTTGTTAAATCAGCAACAGCAAACCATTGTCCAAGCCGTGCCTGTATTGGCGACCACGTTAAATGGCTGGCTCAAACAAAGCCTACTGGCTCTATTGGTTCGCCCTGCCGATGAACTTAGCACCGCACAGCCTTGGCAAGAGGTGTTACGACAAGTGGCGTATTGGTCAAATGCCGAATTGCAACAACTGGCACAGCAATTATTGGCTCATGCTCAAACTAGCAAAGCTGAAAAAGCGAATAAAGCTGATAAAAAATCCTCGCTGATTGAACAAGTGAAAGGCATATTTGGCAAACGTACCACGCCTGATGCTTCAAACCAAAGTTTAAGCCCAAGCCAACAACTGATTCAGTGGGTACAGCAAAGCGATGTCGAAGCCTTATACCAATGGGGAAGTGATATCAGTTTAGCAGAAAATTTGCGTATCAGTGCGATTGAGGGCTTGGGACAAGTATCGCTAACACAAGCGGATGCGGTGGTGCAACGGCTATCACAGCTTCAACAACATGACAGCGATGCCGATATTCAACGAACTGCCTTTAGTGTGTTACGCCGTTATCAACGCCGTTTAACCCCAAAAATGCCCAAACACACCACCCGTGATTTGAATGTGGGTTAATGAAATCTAGGCAATGAAAAGATTTGATAATGAGCTTCTTTCAAAACAGGACAAATCGTAGCGTGGGTTAGCCGTCTTTTTGGCGTAACCCACGGAATTTAAATGTGTTAGGTAATTATATAGTAAGTAACAGGACAAAATTAAATACAGATATCAAGAACCCCACCCCAACCCTCCCCTTATCAGGGGAGGGAGCGGTTCTCCCCCTGTTAAGGGGGAGTTAGAGGGGGTCAATGAAATTATAATTTAAGATTGTTCAGTTACTTATTCAATTATATTCTAAATTTTTGTGGGTAACGCTTTGCTAACCCACGCTACTTTGTGATTAGCACAGAAGTTTAATAATTAATTTGCCAAAAATTGAAGCCAAAAAATACCAATAGGAATAACAATGACAGCCACCGACCCAAATCCCAATTCAAATTTAAGTGAAGATACCAGTCAAGCTAACGACCCAACTTTGCCACCACAAGGGGTTGCCATGCGGTTGGATTATGCCGAGCCGAGCCAGTTGGTTACGCCTACTTTGACCGACACCCAAGCCGATAACCACACCGACCATGTCGCCCTGTTTGCTCAACTCAATCGCCCCAATGTGGCGTTTCATGCCAACGTAACACAGCCATTGTTATTCCGTGACGGCTTAATGGCGTTATTTGATGTGGTAAGTGCCGATTATCGCTATGTGCCAAAAGACCGCACCGCCTATACTGCCTTTATGCAAATGCGTCGAGCGTCTGCCAATGCCAACCTGTTTGCCTCACAGCGAGCCTATTTTGACTGGCTATATAACAACGACCCACTCGGTTACTGCGTGCTTGACCCGATTGTGCAGGTGCATGAAGACGGCGTGACCTTTGAAGTATTTAGCAAAGACGAGGGCAGTTATGCCTCGCTGACCTTTACCCATAGCCTGTTTGACAATATTGACAACACGGCTTTTGGCACGACTTACATTGACTATAGCCCTGCGTTACGCCAAGGGATTGAGCAAATCCGCAGTTATCGCACCACTCGCTTAGATATCGGACAGCTAGGTATCGGACAGCAAGCGGTCGCCTTACAAACGCTCAAAACCGATGTTGATAGCAATGTGACAACGCCCCCTATTATTGAAAAACGCATCAATGTGGCAAAATCATGGATTCGCTCATTACTACAAGTGCAATCCGCCACCCAACTTTCGCAAGACCGTTTTGAGCTTGACCCTGTATCGCTATACAACTTGCTGTTTGAGTTGCGAATGCACGCCGATATCAAAGGCAAAAAACGTGGTTTGATGATTGAGCTTGTACCGCACAAAGCCCCTGTGCTGACCCTTGAGCCGTTTGGCATTGTGGTGCATAGCCAATCCGCTCCCTATCAAGGCAAATCGGCAAAACTACTCCGCTTGTGGGGTCGTCGCCGTTTGGCGTTGTTAAAACGCCTATTGCCTTACACCGACAAGGTAAGCGTCACGCTACTGGGGCAAGGGATGCCAAGCTATTGGACATTGACAGGGCAAGGCTTTCATCTGACCTTTGCCATGACAGGTTTTAGCCAAGCCAATTGGTCGCAATCGCTGAATTTTGATTTGCTATTGCCAAAACGCCCCACCGAAACACCCAATGCTGACAGCAACGAACTTGAGTCAATCATCAAAGCCTTGCAAACCGCCCAAGACATTCCGACGTTGGCAAAATACCTTGGCAAAAAACCGACTGAAATTCGCCAAAACTTACTGACCCTTGCTCAACAAGGCTTGGTGCGGTATGACCTTGCCACCGAGCAGTTTATCTATCGTCCTTTGACCGATACACCGCTGAATATGGATGATTTTGCTTATCATAATTTGGCAGAAAAACAAGCATACGAGTTGGTCAATCGCCCCAAAGCCATTAGCAAATTTAATGTAGAAACCTTGCCAAGCATGGTCGGAAGCGGTGGTGTGGCGATTTCTGCCGATGTCGAAGTCAAAGAAGACCGCCGTACCTATCATAGCCAGTTACAGCTGAATGATGAGGGCATGGTCACTCGTGCCGAATGTAGCTGTCCGCAGTTTTTGCAACACCGATTGACCCAAGGCGTGTGTAGCCATTTGATTGCGGTGCGATTGATGTACGCCAGTTATGACCGTAGCAAAGATGAAAAACTGCGTTGGCAACAAAGCAAACTGTTTAGCAAACGTCTGGCTAGTAAATCAACTGGTAAATCATCTGACCATTATATTGATAATTCTGCTGAATTAGACATCAATACTAATCTTAACAATGTTGAAGCCAAAATCGATGCTCATGCCAATACCGAAGCAATGGCACAAATTTATCTTACCCTTAATCAGAAAAAACTCATCATCGAGCGAAGCGGTGACAAGCACACAGGGCGACAACAACTGTTATTTAATCGCCCCGAACAAGCCTATGAGGCATTTCTCAAACACATTGCCCAATTTGAATCAGCAGGCTATTTAGAAAATCAGGTAATTTAACATGACAAACACTACACACACTAGCCTACAACAACAATGGGAACAACGCTGGCAAGCGATTGAACAAGCAGGCGGACGCTATCAATACGTCATGGCACAGATGAAACAGCATGGCTTTTTGGTCGAGCGAAAACCAATTGACAATATGCCCCCTGCTGAGCGTGAACGCTATAAAAAACAGCTAAAACAAGAAGCCCTTGAGCAACGCAAACTCAAAAAAGAAGCATGGCAAGCCTACAAAGCCAACCATATCGTGTATTTGGGGCAAGGGATTTATTGGTCGGATGACACCAGTGAAGACCAATGGGATGCCACAGACGGTGCAAAGCGATTATTGGAAAGCCAACTGCCGACCTTTAAAAACGCCAAAGCATTAGCCGACCAACTCAACCTTACCATTCCTCAACTAAAAGGCTTGTGTTTTCACCGTGATGTTGCCACTCGTTTGCCTTACACCCATTTTACCATTGCCAAACGTAGTGGGGGCGAACGCCAAATTTGGTCGCCTATCCCACGCCTCAAATACGCCCAACGTTGGATTTTGGACAATATCCTTAATCCCATGCTGATTCACGGCTCGGCTCATGGCTTTGTGCGAGGTAAATCCATTGTCACCAATGCCGAAAACCATACCAATAGCCAACTGCTTGTCAAAATGGATATCAAAGACTTTTTTCCGTCGATTAACTGGCGACGTGTCAAAGGCGTGTTTCGTCAAGCAGGCTATGCCGAGCAACTGGCGACCTTATTTGCCATGCTATGTACCGAATCCCCTCGTCAATTGGTGAAGCAAGGCAATGCTACCTTGTATGTGGCATTGGCGGAGCGTTGTTTGCCACAAGGTGCGCCCACCAGTCCTGCCCTTACCAATATCATTTGCCTAAACCTTGACCGCCGTTTGGCAGGGCTTGCCGATAAACATGGGTTGCGTTATAGCCGTTATGCTGATGATTTGACCTTTAGTTTGGCAAGTGGTACTGTCATCGAAAAAGACGCAAAAAACGCCCTAATTAGTACACTATTAGGCTCGGTAGCGAAGATTTTGAGTGAAGAAGGCTTTGCGATTAATGCCCAAAAGACCAACGTCATTCACCAAGGCGGTGTGCAACAGGTGACAGGGCTGGTAGTGAATGGTGACGGTGTGCCTCGTGTACCTCGTGCAATCAAACGTAAGCTACGAGCCATTATTCATAACCTTGAGCAGGGCAAGCCACTGCGACAAGGCGAAACCTTTAACCAACTGCGAGGCTATGCGTCATGGATAGCCATGGCAGAGCCAGTGGTGGGGCAACGGTTTTTGAGCCAGTTAAAGGCGATAGAGCTGAAAGTAACGGCATCGAAGGTTAAACAATCTATGCAATCATGATTGATTGATAAATCTAAGAATCTGTTTATAATCTTTTTTAAAGCCAACAAAGATAATCTAATTTCACCATTTGCAAACTCGACTTTAGGGGTTAGCACAGAATTCGGATCATAATGCAAAATAATTACTTTTATTTACTTTTAATATTATTTTAAGCTAAAATTGTCCAAATTTTTGGTAAAAAATGGAAAATAACACTCATATTAAACTATTTTTGATAAAAATTTGCAGGTTTTTATTATACTGGACTTGATGGGGTAGTCAAATTCAGTAAATTGGTTTATTTTCAAAAAAATTAAAAACCTATGGAAAACATCTGCTTTCCATGGGCTAACTCCATAATCACGCAGATTTATAATACTGAAATACTCGACAAAATTTCTTATAATTCTATATAACCCGAATTCTGTGATGAATCCTAATTACCGCCCTATATGTTTCAAATTCTCAGATTACCCCTAACCGGATAAATTTAAGATGTTTTTCGTATCAACCACATAAAGTACACACCGCCTATTATGGATGCGATTGTGCCTGCAGGGATTTCATAAGGGAAAATCGCATACCGACCCAACCAGTCAGCCAATACCATCAAAATTGCCCCAAATAACATACTAATCGGTAATTGTTGATTCAGATTAACCGCCCCGAAATAAGTCGCCAAGTGTGGTATCATCAGCCCCACAAAACTTAACGGACCAACGGCTAGGGTCGTCGCTGTACTTAAGCCAGCAATCACCAACAAGATAGCCATATCCGCCATCCGAATACCAAGCCCTAACGACCTAGCGACTGAACGCCCTAGGCTCAATAACCGAAGGGGCTCAATTAATAGCCAACCGCAAGCGACCAAGATAATCGCAAAGGCGATAAGCCACCATACGGTTTCGGGGCGGGCACTATACGTTGTACCAGATAGCCAACTTAATATCGACTGTAGTCTTGGGTCGCCTGCCAAATTGATTAAGCTTAGGACACCATTCATCAACGCCCCTATCGCCACCCCAACTAAAATCAAATAATCCGAGCTTAATTTTTTAGACAATATTAAAATCAGCCACAAGGTTGCCAATGCACCCACAATACCGCCAACAAAAATACTACCCAATGCCAGTGGCAAGCCTAATAACGAGGCAATCAGTAGATAAATCAGCACACCCACCGCAGAGCCAGAGCTGATACCTAGCACTTCAGGGCTTGCCATCGGGTTTCGGGTATAAGATTGAATCATCACACCTGCCGTTGCCAGCATAACCCCTGTGGCAGCCGCACTAAGCGTTCTGGGTAAGCGAAATTGATAAATCATCTCGCTATCCCATGATAGCCCCCAACCGCCAGTATGGATATTTTTGGTAAACCCCAATGCCATCATAATGATGACAAACAATGCCAAACTTAAACCCACATAAGTCATGGCAGTAATGACTCGCTGTCGATAGTGGGTGAAACTCGCCGTATCACCGAGCCTTTGGTGGCTCTGCCGTAAAATCACCCAAATAATCAAAGGTGCACCCAAAATACCTGTGATTGCCCCCACAGGAATCACCACAGGCATTTTTTGCATGAGCATCATCACCACATTACTGGCAAGCCATAACAGCCCACCACCCATCAAAAACCCCAATACCAACCGACTGGCTAACTGTCGTACCCGACTTATATTAACCAAAGTCGCCGCACCCAGCCCCACAAAGCTCAACACCCCGACCTGACTGACAACCAAAGCCACCAGTACCGCCACCAATATCAATACCAAAGCTCGTATCGTGGTAATAGGCACACCCAGACTTTTGGCTTGGGTATCATCCAAGCTCATCAAGCTAAGTGGTTTGAGTAAAGGAACAACCAAAAGGGGCAGAGCGATTGTGGTAATGGCAAGTAACTGGGTACTTTGCCAACCCAATTGAGATAGCACACCCCCACCCCAAACCATGATGCCCAAGGATTTTTCCGAAAAAAACAACATCATTAATGAGGACAAAGCTGAAAAGAAAATATTGATAATCAAGCCAGACAAAACTAAAACCACAGGATTAAAACGGCTTGGCATCGCCATCAGCCACACCAGCCCCATACTCATAAGTGAGCCAATCAGTGCCACCCAAAAATTACCATACAAGCCAAGATTTGGCAAAAACAAGGTGACTATCAACAGTGCCATTTGAGCACCGCTACCCACCGCCAGTGTGGTATCTGATGCCAGTGGATTTTTTACCAGTTGTTGTAGCAACAGACTGGCAACTCCCAGTAGCCCACCTGCCATGATAGCTACTAATGTGGTGGGTAATAGTTTGAGCTGTGTGGCTAGCTCCTGTACGCTTAACTGTTGGCTTACCATAAACAAATTAGCAATAGGGGCATGCCATAATTGAGCGAATAGATAGTAACTACTAGCAACAATCAGCCCAAGCCAACATATCATGCCAATAGACTGCTTAACAAAAGACTTATCAACAACTCGGCTACGGGTATTTTGGGTAATAACGTTTTTTTTCATGTTTACCCCTTTGGCTTGGTCGTGTTTGACAATGGTAGGGATGACAGGTTTGGTGGTGCTATGCCTTGTAAGGGCGTTTGGCTTAAGTGGTCAGCAAATTGACGTATGGAGGCGATGCCCCCACCATACGACCAAATAGGGTCTATCATAGCCATGCACCGCTTATGCCCAAAGCCAAGTTGTCGCCATAGCAGGCTTTTGTCAAGTTCGGCTTGTAGCATATGACTAAAGGGTTTTATCACTATCAGACAACTGTCGTTCTCAAGTTTTGCCAATTCTGCTAGCTCAATATTGCTAAAGCCCCATTTATTACCTTTATGAAAACTGACAAGTGATACACCGAGTTGGTCAGTGGCAACTTTAAATAGGCTATTGTCAACATACAAACGCAAATGCCCTGCATCCGCAAACTGTACGATTGCCAATTTTTTGATATTAGGATAACGATGCCTAAATTGCTGTCCTTGTTGTTGTAAGACCTGCTGACTTTGGGTAAGGTAAGTCTGCACTCGTTCCTTGGCTTGTGGGTTGCCAGCTTCTTGCAGAATTTGACCCAGTGCTATGCTAGCGTTGGCAAAGTCCTGCCAAGTAGCGACATCCCCTTTGGCTTGAAATAGCACTGACTTGGTAGGCACACTGCCATACATCGGGCGGATATGTTCATAAAAAAAGTTATCAATCACCAAATCGACATTCAGTTGTGCGATAAGCTCTGGGTTGGGCTGATAACGAATACCAAGGTCAATGGTCTGCTCAGGTAGCGGTTTTCCCATCCATTGCTCATACATTCGCAAGTCGCCTGTGGCAATGGGTGGATAGCCCAAAGCTGTTAATTCGGCGGCAATTCCCCAATCAGGGGTTAGAATGCGTGGGGCTTGTGTTATATGCACAGAGGCAGGCGTATCACGGGTGGCAGTGGTCGTATTAGAATGACAAGCCACCAACCCAAAACCCAGTAAAACACTGCTAAAACAACGGCTTAACTGAGCCAAGCGATTATGGGTCGTGTATCGGCTGGTTTTTGTCATAAGATTGCCACCTTATAGTCATGCTCAGGGTGGTCAATCAAGCGTAGCGATACCCCAAATATCGACTCAAGCACCGCTTGGTTCATGGTATCTTGCACGCTACCCAGATGACAGAGCTTGCCGTCTTTAAGGGCGATGATATCATCACAAAACTGAGCCGACAGATTGATATCATGGATAATCAATACCACGCCCAATTCACGCTCTTTTGCCAACTGACGTAATAAACGTAAAATTTCGACTTGATAGACAATATCCAACGGGGCTAATAGCTCATCAAGCAGTAGGTAGCGGGTTTGCTGTGCCAATGCCATCGCAAGCCAAGCCCTTGCTCGCTCACCCCCCGACAATGAAGCAACCGCCTGTGTCGCTTTATGCTGAATTTGGGTTTGGTGCATACTGTGTTCGACAATATCTCGGTCGGCTTGGACAGGCTTACTAAGCCAACGTTGCCAAGGGTAACGCCCCAACATCACCAATTCTTCCACGGTAAATGCGTGGGTCGCAGGTAAACTCTGCGGTAGATAGGCGATTTTTCTGCCCAATGCCTTACCGCCTAATTGTCGTAAAGGCGTATCATCAACACGGATATCACCGTGTGAGGGCAACATTTCACCTGCCATGAGTTTGATGAGTGAAGATTTTCCTGAGCCATTTTGACCAATAAGGGCATACAGTTTGCCTTGGGTAATATCACAAGAAATGTCTTCAAGTATGGGGGTATTACTTTGTTGCCAAGCGACTTGATTGATTGTCAGCATCGAGTATCTCGTCTAAAATTTTAAGAATTTTTTTCAATGAATAACGCTGATAAATTGTCAGCGTTAAAGTTAAGAACCTGCCATAGCAAGGGTTATCATCGCCAATAAACTTTTAAAACCATCTGCTGTCTATTCATGGCTAAGGCTTGTTGCAACCAAGGTCTGAGCGTTTTTACCAGCCCTGCTTGCAGTCCGCCCCACACACTGTCAAAGGTCAGCTGTTCATCCAATAATTGCTGAATATGCCCCTGTATGGCATGGCTATCATAATGATTTATTTGAATTAAGCGATAAGGCGTGGCACTTGCACTGTGTGATAAATACGCCTGTTCGGTGGCATTGTGGGTTATGACCATCACCACAGGTGGGATAGGATTTTGCCATTGCTCAAGTAGCCGTGCCACAGTCGGCAATGATGTTTCATCCGCTATAAGCAAGGCTTTGCCATGATGCAAATGATGAATATGCTCGGCAAACTCTCGCTGGGTGGTGATGGTATCGCCAAGCTTGCGGGATGTCGCCCAACGACTGCCAAGATTATCTCCATGCACATAGACATCTATCCAAAATTCAGCATTTGACGGGGTTTTGGTGGCTTGGCGAAGGGTATAATAACGGTGTGGTCGGGGTCTGCTATCTTTGGTGCTATCAACCAGCGACTCATCGATATCAAATAAATACGCATAGCCTGCTTGGTCAATGACTGTATCGTTTGGTGCAGTTAATACCATACGATACATATTCTTGGTCACAAAAAACCCTTCTACAAACGTAAATTTTCGCTCAAGCGTTTGAATCGGCAATCTACCGAGCTTGCGTTGGCTACGCTCTAGGACTTTGACATACGCCACCATCAAGTCCTCTAATTGCTCAATAGGTTGGTCAAAATCCACCCATAAGCGGTGCAAAACAGGCAAGGGCATTTCTTGGCTTGGCGTATTGGCTATGGCGTTATGAGTGGCTAACTGGCAGACCTTCATCTCAAAACCATGGTGATAAATCTGCTCAACCGACACAGTGATTTGTTGAGATAACTCACCCAGCTTAGCTTCGGCTATCGTGCGTAAATCATGGGCATGCTCATCATTGATATGCGAGATAATGTCTGCCAAAAAAGGGGTGATATTAGGGTCACTGATAGGGGTAGGTGGCAACGTTTGCATAGTAAGATATTTTTGATTCACTGATTTAAACCCTGCCAAAACCCTTTATCATGTAAACAGATAACGGTTTTGGCATAGCTTTGGATAGGGTTTTTGAAAAAAGTTTCGAAAAATTATAGTGAACAAGGTCGTTGGTGGTGAGCTTGTCGAACCATAACGACCGCCACCCCTCGACTTAGCTCAGGGCGAGCGGCGTTCATTTTCATTTCAGATTAGCCAGAAAGTAGGCAAAGACGGTTTAGAACCAGTTTAGGCGATATTGCAGACCATAAGTCCGCCCTTGGGCTTCTTGCCCTGCCAAAGGACCTGCAATCGCTTCGGCGGATTGGTTAAACACGCTACGATAGCGAGTATTGGTGAGGTTATAGACCCCAAATGCTAAATCGCCTTTACCCAGTTTGACTTGCCCTAATAAATCCAGTGTGGCATAGCCTGTGATTTTCGCTTCACGAGATTTGCTAATATTCTTATCCACCGCTGCAGCCTGCATATCGTTATAAGCATCATCTGTACCGCCAATCGCATTACCTTGCAGGCGAAGGCTACTGCCTTGTGGGAAGGTATATTGTGCATACGCTGTTGCTTTGAGTGGGGTTACTCGAAATGCCCCCAAATCACGCCAAGTACCTACCGCATCTTTATATTCGCCTTTGCCATAAGCAAGACTAGAACCTGCCGACCACTCTTGATTAAATCGGTGATTGATACTGGCTTCAACCCCATAGATTCTCTCATCGGTATCAGCAGCGACAACATTAAAATCCTTGGTAAACTGCACCACTTTATCTGAGGTATTATAAAACCCCACGACTTTGGCTTGGGTTTTGTCAAAATCACCCTGCCAACCAAGCTCATAGTTATTGACTGTAATCGGTGCAACCGTATCAGAATTAACCTTAAAGCCGACATTCACATCTCGTAGTACCCGCTGAATATCGGGTAGATTAAAGCCTTGAGAAAAGTTAGCAAAAATTTTCTGTTGGGGTGCGATGTTATAACTTGCCCCAAGATTAAATAAGGTTTTGTTATGGCGGGTTTCACCTGCAGGCACACTACCTGCTTGATAAGGCAACTTGAACTGAGCCAATAAATCTTGTAATTGGGCTTCGTTACGAGTGGTAAAGGCATCTGTCTTGCTGGTGATGTTTTGGTAGCGAACACCGCCACTCACATGCCACTTGTCCGTAATATCAGCATCTAAATTAACAAATGCCCCTACCTTATCAATGGTGCTGTTTGGGCCTGCGGTGTAGCGTGCATTGTTCGGCTGAATCGTCAGCCCATTACTGTCAATAAAGGTTTTCAGGTCGCTACCATCGTAATGCTGTTTGTCTGTTTCTCGCTCATAGTCAGCACCATAGCTCCATAATAGCTTTTTATCTTGCCATGTACTGGGGGTTTGCATGGCGGCACGCAGACCCATCACATTGATATCCGCTGTCGATTGCAAGATACTGTAGGCACTATTTGCCAGTTTCTTTTTATATTTGTCTTTGGTTGCGTTATCAACTGCCAAACTGTCAATCAAGGGATAGGCAGGTTTGACCGATATGGGGGCAGGTGTCGGATAATAGCGTCCGTCTTCTTGACGATAATAACCTGTCACGTTCAGATTAGAGCCTTTGATATCACTGTTATTGTAGTTAAGGCTCACGGTGGATTTTTTGGTAAAGGGTTGATTGTCTAATTGCAACCCTTTGATGGCTTGCATTGATGGCGTATCGCCTTTGAGTAGCACACCTAACCCTTTGCCATAATCAGGGGCATAGTCGGTATCTTGTGCGTCTTTATAATAAGTAGCCGCCAAATTGATGTTTTGTGTGGGTGTGGCTTGATAGTTGAGATTGGTGTTGACACTCAAACTATCAGTATCTTGTAAATCCGTTTGCCAAACTTCTGGGGCAATGCGTTTATTGCCACTATCAAAGCGTCCACCCCTTGATTCATAATCCACATCTACTCGAGCGTTAAGCTTGTCGTTACCAAAAGTCACTGTCTGCCCAGCACTATAACCCAACGCATCTTTGTTAAAATTATTATTGCTCGATACACCGATACGACTTTCACCATGTAGCCCTTGTTGGTAGCTAGATTTGGTCACTAGATTAATCAGTCCACCTGTTGCCCCAGCCCCATAGATACTGGTTGCCCCTGACAAGACTTCGATACGCTCTAACTGTTCAGGGTTGATGCTATTGATTTGGCGTGAAATATCTCGAGAGCCTGTCAAGGGTACGCCATTGATAAGGTATTGGACGGGTCTGCCGTGCATAGTCATGCCAAAGTTACTCGCTGTACCACTGCCCACGCCTAAGCTTGGCACAAGTTGCCCCAACACATCAATGACGGTACGACCTGCTACTGCTTGTTGGGAAATTTGTTTTTCGGTAATGACTTGGGTAACTTCAGGCATTTCACTGATTTTTTGTGCCAATGCCGTGCCTGATTTGATTTCGGAATAGAATGTCAACTCATCCAACGTTGTGGTAGGTATATCATCGTTCGCTGATATTTGTGCTTTGGCGGTTTCGGCATGCAGTTGTTGGTTAACCGCAACTGCTAGCAGGGTCATTATAAAAGCTTTTTGATACATAAAAATACTCACTCAAATCTAACAAATTATTTTGGTTCTGTAACAAGTGAGTAATATTAGCATATTTTATTGATAATGATAATCATTATTATTTGTTATTTTGAAAAAATTTTAACTCTTGAGAGACTGTAAAAGACTCCCCTTAATTTATGATTTATGATTTATGATTATTGTTGATTGATAAAACGACTCGATGTTCTTGGTAATGCAAATGCAAAGGGCAAACTAAGCAATAACATCCCCCCTATTAATAGCAATAGCTCCTGTAAAATACCGACCTCATTAACAGCTTGTATCTGACGATAATTGACATACGCCATCGCAAGCCAAACCAAAACTTGCCAATGACTGACGACTATACCGCCAAGTAGGAGCGAAAAATCACAACAGAATTTGACAGTGACTGTAGTGTGTGTTTTGACATATCAGTAATTACCCATACGACCCTAAGCTAGGATTACAAAGTATCTGTGATTGTTGGATAAAAACTTTGATAGCCGTTTGATTGATAAAAATCCTCACGATGACAAAGGTACAAGCTGGCTTTTTTCTTAGGCATCTCAATATAGTCATAGAAATTATTTTTTGGTACGAAAACCGCTCGCCCTAAGCTTATCGAAGGGTCAGTTTCCGTTATGGTTCGGCAAGCTCACCACGAACGGAAACGTACCAATTTTAAATTTCTTTCACCATAGTAATATTTTACTTATACTTGTAAAAAACCTAACATCATAGCAAATTCTGTATAAATTTTTGTTCAAGATAAACGAAAGGTGCGTTAGACGCACCTTACATTTTATAACTTCACTACTACGCATTAATTCATACGAATCGCACCATCCAAACGAATGACTTCACCATTCATATAGCTATTTTCGATGATATGAGCGACCAATTTGGCAAATTCCTCTGGATGACCCAATCGCTTAGGAAAAGGCACAGCTTGCTCAAGGCTTGTGCGAGCATTTTCTGGCAAACTTGCCATCATTGGCGTGCCGAAAATTCCGGGGGCGATGGTCATAATACGCACTTGATGACGTGCCAATTCACGAGCCAGTGGTAGCGTCAAGCCAACCACACCTGCTTTCGATGATGAATAGCTACCTTGTCCGACTTGACCATCAAAGGCAGCAATCGAAGCGGTATTGATAATGATACCTTTATCTTCATTGGCTTCAACCTCATTTTTGGCAAGCTGACTGGCAACCAAACGAGCCACGTTAAATGTACCAATCAGGTTAATTTGGATACCTTTAGCAAATTTATCCAAATCAGCAGGATTGCCTTCTTTATCCAGTAGTTTTTGTACCACCACGATACCTGCACAGTTGACCGAGCCTGAGAGTTTGCCGAATTTGGTAACCCCTGCATCAATGGCATTTTTGACATCAGTTTCACTGGTAATATCACATTTGGCAAATAATACCTTGTCACCCAGTTCGCTAACCAATTTATCGCCTGCTTCTTGATTCAAGTCAGCGATGATGATATTTGCACCTTGAGCTACCAAGTAGCGAGTGGTGGCTTCGCCAAGACCTGACGCACCGCCTGTGATTAAAAAGGTATTGTTTTGGATTTGCATAACCATTCCTTATATGTGTTTAGAACGTACACTAATTATAACTTCATTTCTCTGAATAAAGACGCTAGACCCCTGTATGCACAGGGGTGACGAGCAATTAAAATAGTTCCGTCATTCCTGCGAATGCAGGAATCCAGTGTCTTTTTGCGTAAGCCTTAGTGTTAAAAACTAATGAGCCACACTCATATTGCGTAGCATAAAGCGTTGGACTTTACCACTTGGGGTTTTTGGCAATGCATCAATAAACTCGACAATACGAGGGTACGCATGAGCCGATAGACGTTCATGGACAAGGCTTTGGATTTCTTTGGCAAGCTCATCGCTACCGCTATAGCCATCTTTTAGCACTACATACGACTTAATCACATGACCACGAATCTCATCAGGCACGCCAATCGCTGCAGTTTCGACCACCGCTTCATGCTCCATCACGGTGTTTTCGACATCGGTAGGCCCAACACGGTAGCCTGCGGTGGTGATAATATCGTCATCACGTCCAGAGAACCAAAACGTGCCATCATCATGTTTTTCGACCATATCGCCAGTAAGGTAATAGCCATTTTCAAACGGATTTTTTTCGTTCCAAGTATAGCCTTGGAAAAATAGCGAAGGTGAATTTACCACGTCAACCGCCAATTGTCCTTCGACACCATTTGCCACTTCATTGTGATTTTCGTCTAGCACTGCCAAACGATAGCCTGCCAATGGCACGCCCATTGAGCCGATTGGTTTGTCATGCTCTAGGATATGGTGGCAACAGCACGCCATGCCAAGTTCGGTTTGTCCATAATGGTCAAGAATCACCGCATCAAGATTGTCATTAATCCATGTCACCACTTCGGTATTCAGCGTTTCACCTGCCGAACTGATACGAGTCAATAGTGGTAATTCATCGGCTTTTTTATCAAACACACCACTCGATTTCATCATACGGAAAGCGGTTGGTGAGGCGGCTAAGTTGGTGATTTTATGGTTTTTGATAAAATCAAGGGTATGCTGGGCGTTAAAGCCTGCTTCATTAAAGTGGGTGGTTGCTCCCAATAGCAACGGCCCTGTGATGGCATAATACAAGCCATATGCCCAACCCGGATCAGCCATGTTCCAGAAGTTGTCTTCATCGGTCAGACCGACTGCATCAACCATATATAAATAGAAAGCAGTCAAGGCTTTGAGTGGCACTGCCACGCCTTTAGATTTGCCAACCGTGCCAGAGGTAAACATTTGCAAGAATGGCTCTTCCCCTGTCAACATCACAGGTTCACACTCATCGCTTTGTTCTGCCATTAGGCTATCAAATTGTAAATCACCATGTAATTGGGCTTCTTCGGCTGTACCGACCATCACCATTTTTGGTAGATTTTTGATTTCGTTGAATTTTTCACGGTTATGAGCATCAGTAAATACCACTTTGGTATCGGCTTTTTCAAGGCGATACTCAATGGCTTCGACACCAAATGCGGTAAATAATGGCTGATACACTGCCCCAATTCGCCATGCACCCACAATAACGGCTAATAAATTTGGGGTACGAGATAGCATGGTAGACACTCGGTCGCCTTTTTTAACGCCTAGCGAAGTGAGCAGATTTGCCATTTTGCCACTGAGTCTATCTAGTTCCGCATAGGTGATTTTATTGGTATTACCATTGGTATCTTCGTGAACAAGGGCGACTTTGTTGGCTTTGTCGGATTCGGCATGGCGACCACAGCATTCAACATAGGCGTTAATGCCGTTGATACGACAGCCTTTTAGGATTTGGCTTTCGAGTTGGTCAATGTTGAATTGGTCGATATAGCTTTGATAATGGTGGGTGACAGGTTTTTGACTTTCCATGAAAACACTCCTAAAGTCGTCCGTGAAATAGGGATTGGGTAAAAATTTTACCCTTAGTGGTATTAGTTTGCCCAATTTTTTATAAAATTTCAAGTATTATGAGATATTTTGTATCGTTATAATATCATCCTCTATTTTAACCATACCTTTATCAAGGCAAAACTCCCCATAATTCACTGGTCGGATAGTCCAATAAAAAATTAACAAATGTCTGCATAGCAGGGGATAACGCACGGTTTTTTTGACGGTATAATAAAAATCGGCGTGTAATGACGGGCTCGACCAACAGTCGCATTTGTAAATTTTGCTGTTGCACCCAGTCTTTGGCATACGGCAAACACAGGGTAATCCCGAGGTTTTTGGCAGTCATACCCAGTGCGGTGGAGAGTAAATTGACTTCGTATTGCGGTTTTAAAATCGGCTTGGCAAGGGTTTGGGGTAAATCGGCATACAATTTTTGAGTAAACGGCCCTGTCAAGGTAATCAACGGCTCATGCTCAAGGGCTGACCAAGCCACCTGCGACTGCTGTGCCAAAGGGTGCATGGGCGGTACTACCACAAAAAATGGCAATTCAAACAGCAATTCGGCATGAATGTGCTGTTCATAACGCCTTTCTGCCCCAATCCCCAAATCCACCGCATTATCCTGTAGGTGCTTTAGCACGGATTCCACCGAACAATCCACCAATTGAATGTGAATATGCGGATATTTTTGACAAAACTCAGCAATAATAATCGGCATGGCAGAGGCGGCAAATTGTTGCGACACTGCCATGCGTATCTGCCCTTGCTCCAAACTGGTCAATTCTTGGGCTTGGGTTTCAAATAATGTGAGTTCATTTAACACCCGTTTGGCTTGTGGTAATAGGTGTTCGCCCATCGTTGAGAGGTTGACTTGGCGAGTAGTACGGTCAAATAACTTTACGTCAATACTCTGCTCTAGGTCTTTTATTAGCCCACTTAATGCCGATTGGGTCAAAAATAATTTGCTCGAGGCTCGGCTAAAACTGCCACTTTCAGCCACGGTGACAAAGGCTCGTAATTGTCGAAAGCTCACATTCATTAGTTTTTCCGATAAATAAATAAAAAAATACTGATAGTCTTATAAATCATACTAGCATATTATCACGTCCATACGGTGGCAAAATTTCGTTTTGTCATTATTTATTTGTCATCATTGAATAAGCAATTCGCTAACATGGAGTAACAGCAAATGACTGATTTATTTGAAAATCCAATGGGATTACAAGGTTTTGAGTTTGTCGAGTACAGCTCACCAGAGCCTGAAAAACTGGCAGAATTATTTGTCAAATTGGGCTTTACCCATGTTGCCAATCACCGCTCAAAAGACGTGGCGTTATACCGTCAAGGTGATATCAATTTTATCCTTAACCGTGAAGCCAAAAGCCCTGCCTCCTATTTTGCCGATGAGCATGGTGCTGGGGCGTGTGGCATGGGTTTTCGTGTCAAAAATGCCCAACAAGCCTATGAACGTGCCATTGAAATGGGGGCTCAACCTGTTGATTTGGCAACCAATGCAATGGAGCTAAAACTCCCTGCTATCAAAGGCATTGGCGGTAGTTTGATTTATTTGATTGACCGTTTTGGTGAAAATAACACGATTTATGATATTGATTTTGAATACCTGCCAAATGTGGACAAACACCCCAAAGGTCACGGTCTTCGCTTGATTGACCACTTGACCCACAATGTCTATCGTGGTCGTATGGCGTATTGGGCTTCATTTTATGAAAAAATCTTTAATTTCCGTGAAATCCGCTACTTTGACATCAAAGGCGAATATACAGGCTTGACCAGTAAAGCCATGACTGCCCCAGACGGTATGATTCGTATTCCATTGAATGAAGAATCAAAACAAGGTGGCGGTCAAATTGAAGAATACTTGATGCAGTTTAATGGCGAAGGGATTCAGCACATTGCCCTATTGAGTGATGACTTGCTGACTACCATTGATAGCTTACGTCAAGCAGGTGTACCGTTGATGACTGCCCCACCAGCGACTTATTATGAGATGTTGGATGAGCGTTTGCCAAATCATGGTGAAAATGTCGAAGCCTTACAAACTCGTGGTATCTTGCTGGATGGTACGACTGAAGGCGGTAGCCCCCGTTTGTTATTACAAATTTTCTCAGAAACCGTGATGGGCCCTGTGTTTTTTGAATTTATCCAACGTAAAGGCGATTATCGTGAAGGCTTTGGCGAGGGTAACTTTAAGGCGTTATTTGAATCCATGGAACGTGACCAAATCCGCCGTGGTGCATTAGAAACGCAATAAGGAGGCAGTATGTCAGCACAACCGATTGCTCAAACTCCACTGATGCAAATTCCTCAAGGGATTCATCATGTTGCGTATCGCTGTAAAGATGCCAAACAAACCGTAGAATGGTATCAAAAACACTTAGGCATGGGCTTTATTTTGGCAATTGCTGAAGATAAAGTCCCCTCAACCCAAGAGTCTGACCCTTATATGCACATTTTTTTGGATGCAGGGAATGGCAATATTTTGGCGTTTTTTGAGCTACCAACCAAGCCTGAAATGGGGCGTGATGAAAACACGCCCATTTGGACACAGCATTTAGCCCTAAAAGTCGATAGCATGGCAACCTTGCTTGATACCAAAGACAGGCTACTGGCGGAAGGCATTGAGGTGATTGGACCAACCAATCACACCTTATTCCACTCGATTTACTTTTTTGACCCCAATGGTCATCGCATCGAGTTGGCGTATGATGTCGCCACGCCACAGATGAATCAAGCGTTGGATAAGGTCAAATGGGAAATGTTAAATGAGTGGGCAGTGACCAAAAAAGCCCCCAAACACGCCCAGTGGCTACATGATGGTAGCCAACCGCCGAATGATTAATTAAGTAACAGGACAAAATTAAACATTAATATGATAACCCCTCCCTAACCCTCCCCTTCACAGGGGAGGGAACGGTTCTCCCCCTGACAAGGTGGAGTTAGAGGGGGTTAATCAAATTAAAATTTTCTGCTTACTTATTTACTATATGAAAAGGATAATGTATGAAACTTGCGACCCTAAACCAAGACGGACGTGATGGGCGATTGGTTATCGTCAGCCGTGATTTGACACGTTTTGCCAAACCTGCCACGTTGACCTTACAAAATGCCCTTGATAATTGGGAGGCGGTGCTACCTAGTCTGACCGCTTTATACGACCAACTGAATGCTGATAGCAGTTTTGGGGAAGCCTTTGACCCAACTGCCTGTCATTCGCCATTGCCAAGAGCCTATCAATGGGCGGACGGCTCGGCATACCTGAACCATGTCGAGTTGGTGCGTAAAGCCCGTCATGCCGAAGTGCCTGCCTCATTTTATGACGACCCATTGATGTATCAAGGTGGTTCAGATAGCTTTATTGCCCCGAATGACGACATTTTGGCACAGCCAGAATGGGGTATCGACTTTGAGGCAGAAGTGGTGGTGGTGACAGGTGATGTAAAACAAGGCACGACCGAAGCCGAAGCCAGCCAGCAAATCCGCTTGGTGATGCTCGTCAATGACGTGTCATTACGCAATTTGATTCCCAATGAATTAGCCAAAGGCTTTGGTTTTTTCCAAAGTAAACCTGCCAGTGCCTTTAGCCCTGTAGCAGTCACGCCAGACGAATTGGGCGATGCGTGGCAAGATAGCAAGGTACATTTACCATTAACTGTGACCTTAAATGATAAGCCATTTGGCTACCCAAATGCAGGCACGGATATGACTTTTAGCTTTGCTAGACTGATTAGCCATGTGTGCAAAACTCGCTCAATGTCAGCAGGTAGCATCATTGGTTCAGGCACAGTATCCAATAAACAAGACAATCTATTCGGCTCGTCTGTAGAACATGGCGGTGTTGGCTATTGCTGTTTGGCGGAATTGCGTATGTACGAAACCATCGAAACAGGTAGCCCACAAACGCCCTTTATGCAACATGGTGATGTGGTAACGATTCACATGAATGATGCTGAAGGTCAAAGTATTTTTGGTACGATTCGTAATCGAGTGAATACCAATTATTAACAGGTAATTGACCTAAGTTCGGTATAACAAACACTGTCAGTATTGATAAATCTATGTTTTTAAAATAATTTAAATTCGTAGGGTGCGTTATACGCACCATTCAAAATCAATATCTTCAATAGGTGCGTATGACGCACCTACCTTTAGAATATTTTATACGGAAATCACTTTTTTGATAAGGAAATGATTATGTCGCCAAAGGTTTTAGTCGAAACCACGACCCGTCATGCCATGTTGATTGCAGGCGTGATTGTTGCCATCATGGGTTTTACCATGATTAGCTTGGGTTGGGTACCCCATTTATCCATTATTTTGGTGCTGTGTGGCTTATTAGGCTTAGGCAAATTGCGAGGACTGGATTTTGAATCCATGCAAGAGCAAATGACCACCGCCGTGCGTGCAGGATTTGGGGCGATTTATCTGTTCTTTTTTATCGGTTTGATGGTCACTGCCTTGATGATGTCAGGGGCGATTCCCACCTTGATGTATTATGGCTTTGAGGTCATTTCACCACAGTTTTTTTATGTGTCTGCATTTGTGCTGACTTCATTGATTGGGGTGGCGATTGGCAGTAGCTTGACTACGTGTGCCACACTTGGGGTGGCATTTATTGGCATGAGTACCGCTTTTGGGGCAAACCCTGCGATTGTCGCTGGTGCAGTGGTATCTGGGGCGTTCTTTGGTGATAAAATGTCACCGCTATCGGATACTTGTACCATTGCCGCCTCAGTGGTGGGTGTGGATTTATTTGACCATGTGCGAAATATGAGCTATACCACTGTACCTGCGTGGATTTTGTCAGCGGTGTTGTTTTGGTGGCTATCGGGCAATACGATTTCGGCAGATATGAATCAAGTGATGGTGCTTAAAGAGCAACTGATTAAAAGTGGCTTGGTGCATGGCTATGCGTTGATTCCATTTGTGGTGCTAGTGGGTATGGCTCTTCGTAAAATCAATGCCATTTATACGATTATTGCGACCATTGTGGTGGCAATTGTCATGGCGTATTTTCACAGCACCCCTACCCTACAACAGCTTGGTGGTTGGTTCTTTAGTGGTTATAAACCTGCCGAAGGTCTAGACTTAGGTAGCGTTGGTAAGTTGGTGGCTCGTGGTGGTATCGAAGGGATGTTTTTTACCCAAACCATCGTGATTTTGGCATTGAGCCTTGGTGGATTGTTGCAAGCCTTGGGGATTTTACCTGCCCTATTGCGTGGTATTACCCACATGTTGACCAATGCAGGGCGTGCGACCTTTGCCACGGCATTGACCTCATTGGGCGTGAATGTGCTAATCGGTGAGCAATACTTGAGCCTATTATTGGCAGGCAATACCTTCTTACCTGTATATGAGCGTTTGGGGCTACACCCTCGCAATTTGGCTCGTACCATCGAAGATGCAGGCACGGTCATCAATCCGCTTGTACCTTGGAGCGTGTGTGGGGTATTTATCAGTCATGCGTTGGGCGTATCGGTACTTAGCTATTTACCTTATGCGTTTTTCTGCTATTTCTGTTTATTCTTGACCCTAATCTTTGGTTTTACAGGGGTGACTATCAGCCATGCAGAGCCAAAACCTGCGGTTGCTTATTCGTAACTTATATTTATAAATGTAGAAAACCTATGAAACTTTATTCGTATTTTCGCAGTTCGGCAAGTTTTCGAGTGCGGATTGCCTTAGCCCTCAAAAATATCGCTGTGGAGCTACAGCCAATTCATTTGCTCAAGCAAGGTGGCGAACACAAGCTACCTAGCTATGCTGACCTCAATCCGCAAAAACTCGTCCCTGTCTTACAACTGGACGATGGCACGGTGATTGGTCAGTCACTAGCGATTATGGAGTATTTGGAAGAATGCTATCCTACCCCTGCCTTGTTGGAAGGTGATGCGGTTCATAAGGCAAAAATTCGGGCGTTTTGCCAAGCGATTGCTTGTGACATTCACCCACTCAATAATCTGCGAGTATTGGCATACCTCAATCAACAGCTTCATGTCACCGCTGAGCAAAAAACCGAGTGGTATCAACACTGGGTCACGCTAGGGTTCGAGGCGATTGAGGCGATGTTGGGCGATGATACGTTTTGCTTTGGAGATACACCCAGCATGGCGGATTGTTGTCTGATTCCGCAAGTGTATAATGCCAAACGCTTTGACTGTGACTTAACTGCGTTTCCCAAAATTGTCCGCATTTATGAGCATTGTATGAGCTTGCCTGCGTTTATTTCTGCATCGCCAGAACAGCAACCTGATGCGAATTAAACAAAATGCGAATTATAGTGAATTAAATCAAAAATAAGACTTTGAAATTCTGGGCGTATGCAATACGCCCCTACAAAACTGTCTTATTTCCAGTTTAAACGACTATAAATAAAAAGCCCAATATTATCAAAATATTGGGCTTTTGTTTTACGCTTCAATAAACTTAAAAAAATGCTGTTTATAATGACGTAACTCTCGAATCGAATCTCGAATATCATCCAACGCCAAATGACTGCCCTTTTTCTCAAAGCTATTCAAAATATCTGGTCGCCAACGATACGCCAATTCTTTAACCGTTGATACATCAAGATTACGGTAATGGAAAAATCGTTCTAAATTCGGCATCTGACGTGCCATAAAACGGCGGTCTTGGCAAATCGAATTACCACACATGGGGGAACGCCCTGCTTCGACATATTTTGACAAGAAAGCAATCGTTTCGGCTTCGGCTTGTTCTAGCGTGACCGTACTTCTACGAATACGGTCAATCAGCCCAGACTGTCCATGTTGGCGAGTGTTCCAATCATCCATACCGTTTAATACCACATCAGCAGTTTTGATAGCAAACACAGGGCCTTCGGCTAGAATGTTTAACTCACTGTCAGTGACAATGGTGGCGATTTCGATGATGGTATCATTCATCGTGTCCAAGCCTGTCATCTCAAGGTCAATCCAAATCAGATTTTTTTTATCAATTGCCATAATATGTCCCAATTTATACCAAGCCCAATGAATATCATACTGTAGGGGCGTATTGCATACGCCCAATATCTACAATCGCAAAAAAGGCGTAAACATTACGCATCCATGACGTTAAACGTTGGACTTCGTACTAGATTAAATAATTATCACAAAAATTTTGTGCCATCTTAACAGATTTTGAGGGTAAAATAGGGGTTTATTTCACAACAACAGGATAAATTATGGTATTGGACAACGTATGGCACTGATTCGCAAACGCAAACTCACCGACCAACAAACTCGCCGTATCGCCAAACAGCAACAACAAGGGCAAGCGGTCGATAACGACACGCTAATGGACGGCATTGTTATCAGCAATTTTGGTAAACAATTGGACGTACAAGCCACCACTTTACCCAAACAACTGCCCCAAAAACCCACCATCGCCCCCAATGAGCCAGAGCCGTTTTGGCAAGCGATTGAACTCCATAGCGTTTGGCGGTGTCACACTCGCACCAATTTACCACTGATTGCCACAGGCGACAAAGTCCGCTTTAGTGCCGACCCCAACACTGGGCTTGGGCGGATTGAGGCGATTTATGACCGTGCCAATATCATCAACCGTCCCGACCGCTACCACAAACTCAAGCCCATCGCCAGTAACGTGGATATTTTGGCGATTGTGTTTGCCCCCTTGCCCGCCCCTTCGGCACAATTGATTGACCGTTATTTGGTGGCGTGTCATTATTCCAATATTCAACCTTTGTTAATTTTAAACAAAGCCGATTTGTTAAGCGACCCCAACCACCAATCCGCCAAAGATTTGCTAGATACCTATGCCAAACTTGGCTATGCCACGCTCACGACCCAAGCTAAGGGCGATTTAAGCGAACTTGAAGCCACTGTTAAAAACAAAACCGTGATTTTTGCAGGTCAGTCGGGCGTGGGGAAAAGTAGCTTGGTAAATAAACTTCTCCCTAATGTCGAGCAATTAGTGAATGAAATTTCAGTGATTTCCCAACTTGGACAGCACACCACCACGACTAGCCGTCTAATGCCGTTTGATAAAACCGACCTAGCGAAAGGGGCGATTATTGATACCCCTGGTATTCGAGAATATGGGCTTTGGCATTTGGATAAAGCGGATATTTTGGCAGGATTTATTGAGCTTGAGCCACTTGCCAGCCAGTGCCGTTTTCGAGATTGTAAACACACGCAAAACACGCCCAACTGTGCCATGTGGCAAGCGGTGGCGGATGGCGAAGTGTTAGCAAGCCGAGTGGAAAATTTGGTACTCTTGCAAGAAGAAACCCAAACGCAGGCGTTTTAATCAAGCAAAATCAATAGGACTTACGCATTTCTAAATCGTAGGTTGGGTAGAGCTTGCGATACCCAACAATTTGAATGGTTTATGTTGGGTGTCATGCTTCCACCCAACCTACACATGGCATTTTTGCGTAAGTCCTAATCAACATTCGCATAATCACCTAATTACCGTTATAATAGCCCCAAGTTTTTATTGTGTTGGAGAATGATTTGGAACGCTGGTTAGAATTTATGGGGCATCACCCCTTTTTATTTGGCATCATGTTTGTGCTGATTGTATTGTTTTTTATGATAGAAACCAAACGTGGGGGCAAAAAAATCAACCCCAATGCCGTGGGTCTATTAGTCAACAACGACAATGCCGAACTCATTGACATCCGCCCTAAAAAAGACTTTGACAAAGGCTATATCCAAGGCAGTCGCAACATTCCATTTACCGAACTTGCCAAAAATATCGACAGCCTAAAAAACGCCCAACACCCACTGATTATCGTCTGTCAAATGGGCATGACTGCAGGCACAGCCGTGGCAATGATTGGCAAAGACAATGTGTATCGTCTTGATGGCGGTATCGCCAACTGGCAAGCGTCTGGACTACCATTGGTCACTGAAAAAGTGGTTTCTGGTAAAAAATAGCCCAAGTTTGCCATTGAATTTTTAGGGATAAACCTTATAAAAAAGGAAACTTATCAACTATATTTACCAAGGAAAGTCCAATGGCAACTGTTAAAATTTATAGCACCCCTGTTTGTCCGTATTGTTCACAAGCCAAAATGTTACTCAAAAACAAAGGCGTGGACTTTGAGGATATTGGCATGATGAATTTATCCGCTGAAGAGCGTCAAGCCCTTGCCCAAAAAACCAATAACTATCGCACCGTTCCACAGATTTTTATTGGTGATGAATTTATTGGTGGCTTTGACCAACTATCTGCCCTAGAGCGTGAAGGCAAACTGGATACCATGCTAGCGAATTAAATGAACGATTTATGTTATAAATTGTAGGGGCTTATTGCATACGCCCAAAAAGCAATAGTATTATTTTAAACGCAACCCATTAATACAAAAACAACCCAACTACCACTGATTATTCGAGGAGAAAATCATGTCAGACGAACAAAATTTACCACAATTAGCCCTTGAACGTATTTATGTCAAAGATATGTCATTAGAAGTACCAGGGGCAGAAGTATTCACTCGTGAATGGCAACCAGAACTTGATATCAACCTATCAAGCAGTGCAGAAAAACTGGATGATGAGCATTATCAAATCGTTTTGACCGTGAATGTCACTGCCAATAACGGTGGCGAAACCGCCTTTATCGCAGAAGTACATCAAGCAGGTATCTTTATGCTACAAAACATCCCAGAAGACCAATTGGGAGCGATTTTGGGTGCATACTGTCCAAACGTGCTATTCCCTTATGCTCGTGAAGTGGTCAGCGATATCGTGACTCGTGGTAGCTTCCCTCAATTGTTGCTTGCTCCTGTCAACTTTGACCAAGCTTACCAAGCAAGCCTTGAGCAACAAGCTTAATTGAATAAGACTGACGTAAAAATGCCATTTTATAGGCTGTGAAAATACGTAAGTTCTATTTAGGGCGTGTCCCTAATTTGGCATACTAAAAGTTTAAAGACCCTCTAAACAATGTTTAGGGGGTTTTTACTGCATCAAAATTGGCATTTTGTAAAAATTTATCCACCACGGCAAATTGCCCTGCGGTCGTGTCCTCAGCATACATGGCTTGACGAAAGGCATTGGAATTGACAATCCCTGTGGTGTACCATGCAATGTGCTTACGAGCAATACGACAGCCAGAGTATTCGCCATAAAATTGATACAGCTCTTGTAAATGCCCCAGTACAATCTCACGCAACTCATCCATCGTTGGGCTTGGCAATAGCTCTCCTGTCCGCAAATAATGGGCAATATCTCGAAAAATCCACGGTTGCCCCTGCCCTGCACGCCCTATCATCACCGCATCTGCTCCTGTTTGCTCATACACGGCAAGGGCTTTTTCAGGACTGTCTATATCACCGTTCACGATGACTGGTATGCTTAGGCTATTTTTAACCTCTTTAATCAACTCATAGCGAGCCACACCGCCATATTTGTCTTCACGAGTGCGACCATGAATCGCAATCGCCGACACCCCAACATCCTGTGCCATTTGAGCCACTCGCAAGATATTTTCCTCGCCATTGGCATAGCCGAGCCGAGTTTTGAGGGTGACAGGGACATCCACCGCATTGACAGTGGCATCAAGCAGACGTTTTACCAAATCTTCATTCTTGAGCAATGCCGAACCTGCGAGTTTTTGACAGACTTTTTTGGCAGGACATCCCATGTTAATATCGACAATTTGAGCCCCATTGGCTACTTGATATTTGGCAGCCTCAGCGATTTTGGCTGGGTCATTACCTGCGATTTGGGCGGAAATAGGGGCGATTTCACCGTCAAAATTGGCACGGTAAAGGGTTTTGTGGTGAGCAAAAAGTGTGGCATCCGAGGTCATCATTTCGGACACGGCATGACCTGCCCCAAAGGACTTCGCAAGCTTGCGGAATGGGTTATCAGTCACGCCAGCCATCGGTGCAACAATCAGCCGATTGGCGATGGTTTCTGAACCGATTTTTAACGGGGTTAAAAGGGGGTGAACGTTAGACATAATAGTGACTAAAAATGCTTATTTTACAAAAATTTATCTAAACAATAAAGCTTTTATCGAAGCCTATGATTTTGCATAGTTTTTAATCTCACATTCTTCCATGACTTTTGGCATAAAATTGACTATAATAGTGGGTTTTAATTTTGACGCTTAATACGATTACGCCATGACCCAAATTCCTGTCATTAACCACCCTGACACCCTAAATCCTCAAGACCTCACGCCAAAAACCAACTTACTTGGTATGAGTAAAGCCGAATTGAGCGAATTTTTTGCCAGTCTTGGTGAAAAACCATTTCGTGCCACCCAAGTGATGAAATGGATTTATCAGTTTGGCGTGACAGATTTTTTTGCCATGAGCAATATTTCCAAAAAACTGCAAGAAAAATTGCATGACGTTGCCACCGTGACCCCACCGACCGTTAAATTTAAACAGTTTAGCGAAGACGGCACACGCAAATGGGTGTTTGAAGTGGCAGGTGGCTCATTGGTCGAAACCGTGCTAATTCCTGCCGAAGATAACAAGCAATTTGGGCGTAAAACCCTATGCGTATCGTCACAAGTCGGCTGTGCGTTGGATTGTTCATTTTGTAGTACAGGTAAACAAGGTTTTGAGCGAGATTTATCACCCAGTGAAATCATCGGTCAGCTTTGGGTCGCCAACCAGTCTTATATGGAAAATGTTCCTGTCAATGAACGCCAAAATTTTGTCACCAATGTGGTGATGATGGGGATGGGCGAGCCATTGCTCAACTATGACCCTGTGGTCGCCAGTATGTCGCTGATGCTGGATGATAATGCCTTTGGGTTGTCAAAACGCCGTGTCACACTTTCCACTTCGGGTATTGTGCCAAAAATGTACGACTTGGCAAAAGACATTGATGTGGCGTTGGCAATTAGCCTACACGCTCCCAATGATGAGCTACGCAATGAGCTTGTACCAATTAACAAGAAATATCCGCTGAAAGAACTCATGGCAGCCGCCAAATCGTATGTGTATGACGAAAACCCTCGCCATAAAAAACACGTCACCATTGAATATGTCATGTTAAAAGATGTCAACGACACGGATAAACACGCTCACGAATTGGTAAGTTTGTTAAAAGATTTACCTTGTAAAATCAATCTGATACCTTTTAATCCTTTCCCTCATGCCCCATATGGACGTTCAAGTAATAACCGCATTCATGCGTTTAGTAATATTTTGAATAACGCTGGGTTTGTGTGTACTATTCGACAAACTCGTGGCGATGACATTGATGCCGCCTGTGGTCAGTTGGTGGGGCAAGTGGCAGATAAGACCAGACGTTCCCAGCAATGGCAACAAAAAATTCATCAACAAAAATCCTAATTGATCATAAAAATTATAGGATAATCATTGTCAGCCTGTTGCTTTTGACTTAGACTAGGCAAGCTTATTAGTTTTTTGTTATAGTAATTGCTTAAAATAATAAATTTTAACATGTGCCAATAAATTTTCACAAATGGGCATAAGGTGAACATAATGATATCCGCATTAAAACAACCCATAACCACTGTGACCCAAGCTTGTATATTCAGTGTGGCATTATGGGGGCTGACGGCTTGTTCACAAACGGTACAAACCACCCAAACGGTGACGACCAGTGACCCCAGTCAATGGAAAAAAGACCCCAAAGAAATCGCCAAAGTACGCACAGCGATTGCAGCCGAATTTATTCGTGACCATCGGCTTGATGATGCCAAACGTCAATTAGAAAGTGCCTTACAATCGGATAAAAAATATGCCCCTGCCTATGACATGATGGGGGTATTATTACAGCAAGAAGGTAGCCCATCCAACTTACAAAAAGCGGAAGGTTATTTTAAACAAGCCATCAGCCTAGACCCTGAATTTGTCCAAGCTCGCAATAATTACGGCGTTTATCTTTCTCAAATGAAACGCTATAACGAAGCAATTGCTCAATTTCAAATTGCAGGTTCGGCTTTAGGCTATGAGGGGCGTGCCAGTGCCTTAGAAAATTTGGGACGTACTGCCCTAAAAGTGAATAACCGAACACTGGCAACTGAATCATTTTTAAAAGCCCTTGATGCCAATCGCCAAAGCATTATTGCTCGTGCTGAACTGATTGATATTTTATTAGCTGATAACCGTAGCCTTGATGCAAAACAACTGCATAACGATTTGATTTTTTTATTGGGTGATAAAAACCTTGACCCACGCACCTTATTGCAAGGGGCAAGAATTGCTAAAAGCACAGGCAATCAGCTTGATTTGCAAAAATACACTCAGCTATTATTTGACCGTTACCCTTTAAGTGAAGAGGCAAAGCGTTTAAGAATTTGGCTCTCTAACCCTGCGACAATTTGGAAATAAGATGGAAACTAGTAACAAAGACCTGAACCCAACACCTCAACCCACGATTGATACCAATCAATCGTTAGGACAGCTATTCAAAACCACTCGCCAACAAAAAGGGCTAAGTGTGGATGATGTGGTGGCTCAGACCTTTATTCTCAAACGCCACATCGAAGCGTTAGAAGACAATAACTATGAAGCCCTACCCCAACCCACCTTTACCAAAGGCTTCGCTAGCACTTATGGTCGTTTTTTGGGCTTGGATAACCAACAAATCAATCAATTATTTGACGCCCAATATCCTAATCATCTTAAACAAAAACATGATGTTATCAACGCCTCCCCTTTACAACAACCCATGGGGACACTGAGCCGTGAGACACGCTCTGGCATCAAAATTAACCCCTTTATCATCAT
The DNA here is from genome assembly GCF_048551375.1 of Moraxella sp. TY6. NCBI lineage: Bacteria > Pseudomonadati > Pseudomonadota > Gammaproteobacteria > Moraxellales > Moraxellaceae > Moraxella > Moraxella sp. TY6. The sequence continues at coordinate 108,373 of NZ_JBLYZJ010000003.1, forward strand.
TGGTATTGTATTGGCATTGGGATTGGCGATTTTTATTTTTAACACCGTTACCAAAGCCCATACTGATAACCAAACCCCACCACCTGCCACAGGGGTTCAGGATATTTCCCCACAAGAGCAAGTGACAGGGGCATCCTTAAACAATGCAGGCTCTGCTATCACCACGCCAGCCACCAATGCCAGTATCGCCAGTGGTTTACCCCAAACAGGCACAGCGGTGACAGGCGTAAGCTCTAGCCCCACCAGTGCCAATCTTGCTTCCGTTGCTGTCGTCAGCAACTCAACAATTGAACTATGGGTCAAAGATGACACCACCATTAGCATTACTGATGCCACAGGTAAAGCCTTACTGCAAGGCAAACAAGCACGTGGTGGTTATAGCTTATCAGGGTCAGCTCCCTTTAATGTGAGCATTGATAATGTCAGTAACGTGAGCTTGGACTTAAACAAACAACCAATTAAGCTCAGTCAATATGCTCAAAATAACCAAGCGAGTTTTAGCTTAAATCCATAACGCCCAATCATAGCATACATAGGAAACCACCATGTCCGCCCACAATCCCATCAAAAGACGCTTAACCAAAAAAATCTACGTTGGCAATGTCGCAGTGGGCGGTGATGCACCAATTAGCGTGCAGAGCATGACCAATACCGAAACTTGCGATATTGAAGCCACAGTCGCCCAAATCCAAAAATGTGTCGATGCAGGGGCAGACTTTATGCGAGTATCGACCCCCACGATGGAGTCGGTGCAAGCCTTTGCCGAAATTAAAAAGCGTGTCAGCGTACCATTGGTGGCGGACGTGCATTTTGACCATAAAATCGCCATTGCGGTGGCAGAAGCAGGGGCAGATTGTTTACGTATTAATCCCGGAAACATCGGTAATGAACAAAAAGTCCGTGAAGTCATCGCCGCCGCCCAACATCATGGTATCAGTATGCGAATTGGGGTCAATGCAGGGTCATTGGAAAAAGATATTCAAAAGAAATATGGCGAACCGACTGGCGAGGCAATGCTTGAATCTGCCATGCGTCATATTGATATCCTAGACCGTAATAACTTTGACCAATATAAAATCTCGGTCAAAGCGTCCAATGTGTTTTTGACAATGGATGCGTATCGCTTGATATCCGCTCAAATTGACAATCCGCTACACTTGGGCGTGACCGAAGCAGGCGTGTACCGCACAGGCACGGTCAAATCTGCCATTGCGTTGGGTGGTTTGTTACTCGAAGGCATTGGCGATACCATGCGAATTTCGTTGGCTGCCGAGCCTGAAGAAGAGATTAAAATTGGCTTTGATATCCTTAAATCATTGGGCATTCGCAGTAATGGGGTGAACTTTATCGCTTGTCCTAGCTGTAGCCGTCAAGAGTTTGATGTGATTCGTGTGATGATGGATTTGGAAAAACGCCTTGAAGATATCCGTGAGCCAATGGATGTGTCGGTGATTGGTTGCAAGGTGAATGGACCAGGGGAAGCCAAAGAAGCGGATATTGGTGTGGTCGGTGCAAGCCCAAATAGCCTAGTGTATAAAAATGGTGAAAAATCGCATTTGATTGATACCACTAAGCTTGCCGATGAGATTGAAGCAATGGTAAGAGCGAAGGTGGCGGAACGTGAAGCCAGTCGTGCTAATGAAATTTTACGTGTGCAAGGTTAAACAATGAGCAATAAAATCACCGCCATTCGTGGCTTTAACGACATTTTACCCACCAACAGCCAAACATGGCGAACGGTAGAAACCAAACTATCGCAAGTGCTAGACAGCTACGGTTATAGCCAAATCCGTCTGCCATTGGTCGAAGAAACCCAACTATTCGCACGAGGCGTTGGCACAGATACCGATATCGTATCCAAAGAAATGTTTTCGGTCAGCTACCACTCTGCCGATGACAGCGAAACCGCAAGTCTAGCCTTACGTCCAGAAGGGACAGCAGGTTGTGTACGTGCCATTATCGAGCATAACCTAACCCGTGGTGATACCCCAAAACTTTGGTATGTTGGGGCGATGTTTCGCTACGAACGCCCACAAAAAGGACGTTATCGCCAGTTTCATCAACTAGGAGTCGAGAGTTTTGGTAGTGAACTGCCTGATGCTGATGCCGAACTGATTGCCATGACCGCCAATATGTGGCAAAAACTGGGGATTAGCGAACATTTAACGCTACAACTGAACTCATTGGGCGAAAGTGACGAACGCGGTGCGTACAAAACCGCATTGGTGGCGTATCTCAATCAGCATTTTGACAAGCTGGATAAAGACAGCCAACGCCGTGTCACCACCAATCCGCTACGAGTGTTAGATAGCAAAGTCGAAACCACGCAAGCGATTTTACAAAATGCCCCTCGCCTGTCCGAGTTTTTGGGTGAAGATTCCAAAGCCCACTTCGAGCAAGTCAAAACCTATTTGACCGCTTTGGGTATCAAGTTTGAAATCAATGAAAAATTGGTGCGTGGGCTAGACTATTACAACAAAACCGTGTTTGAATGGGTCACGGATAAACTTGGCTCACAAGCGACTGTTTGCGGTGGCGGGCGTTATGATGGATTGGTTGGTATTCTAAAAGGTAAACCTGAGCAGTCTGAGCCTGCGGTGGGTTTTGCGATGGGATTAGAACGCCTATTGTTACTCATTGAGGCAGTGAATTCGATGGCACAAACTGCTGATTGTGATGTGTTTGTGGTCGCTCATCCAGATTTTTATGTTAATGGAATTTTGTACGCCAATCAATTACGCCAACAGGTTGATGGGATGCGGGTCAAGATGGCATCTGCCAATAGCATGAAAGCCCAAATGAAAAAAGCCGATAAATCTGGGGCGAAGTTTACCGTGATTATCGGTGAAAATGAAGTGACAAACAACCAAGTCACCGTTAAAAATATGGCGACTGGTGAGCAAAAAACCGTTGAAAATACGGATTTTAGTTTTGCATAAATATGCTTGTTTATGGTATATAGTTGTAGTGTGTAGGTTGGGTTGAGTATACGAAACCCAACATAATCATTCACGTTGGGTCTCATACTTCGACCCAACCTACAATACATAAAAATATATAAGTCCTGTATTTTAAGATTTTATCAAAAAGGCAAGAAGTTAATGGTAAAAGACGTTACCCCAAGTTCTATCAATGACGAACAACAATCCATGCAAGCCCTACGCCAATATGGTAGCTACATCATCATGGCAATCGTACTGGCATTGGGTGGCTATTTTGGCTATAGCTATTGGCAAAATCACGGTGGACGCATTGACACATCTGCCGCCAATGACTTTGCCAAAATCCAAGCTGACCAAACCAACTTGACCGCCCTAGCTGATACTAACACGCCAGAAGCCAAGCAACAGCTTGCTACTGCTCAAGCCACTTTAAGCAAGGATTTGGATACTTTTATCAGCCAACATGGTGACTCGGTCTATACTTGGCAAGCCCTAATGCTCAAAGCCCAACAACAAACCAATAGCAATGACCTGAAAGGGGCGATTGCCACGTTACAAAAAGCCAATGGCTTAAAAGTTGGTGACGCAGGGCTACAAGCCATCGCCACCTTACGCTATGCCCAATTGCAATTGGCGAATAATCAAGTCGATGATGCCCAAAAAACCCTACAAGCTACTTTACCTGCTGAATTTGATGCCAGTAAAGCCGAGTTATTAGGGGATATTGCCATCAACAAAAATGATAAAAAAACCGCCACTGAGCAATATCAAAAAGCATGGCAAGCCATCGAAGCTCGTAATGAGAACAGTGATACCAAACAAGACCGTCCATTATTACGCCTAAAAATGGAAAATTTGGGACTTAGCCCCAAACAACCCGACTTAAATAGTGGCGTTGTTGCTCAACCCACGGCAACAGCCAGCTCCCCTAGCATTGCGGTGGCGAGTGCTACTGCCAAACCCAGTGCCTCTACTCCACAATAAATCGGTTAATTCAATACATAAAAATCCGCACATTAGCGGATTTTTATCTAAAAACAACACACTTGTTAAAGGGCGTACACATTACTCCCCTACAAATCTGTCTTATTGCTCATTTAAACAACGATACAAACAAAACCCCCTCTTTGGTCAAGAAGGGGTTGGGTGAGATTTAAAGTCATTTAACCCAATTAACCAAACTTACCTGTGATATATTCTTCGGTTTCTTTACGGCTAGGATTGGTAAACATTTTATCCGTTTCATCCATTTCCATCATGTCACCAAGATACATAAATACGGTGTAGTCCGACACACGAGCCGCCTGTTGCATATTATGCGTGACGATGGCGATGGTATAGTCATTTTTTAGGTCAGTGATAAGGTCTTCAATTGAGCCTGTCGAAATTGGGTCAAGGGCAGAGGTTGGCTCATCAAGCAATAATACTTCTGGGCGAGTTGCCACGCCACGAGCGATACATAAACGCTGTTGTTGTCCACCTGACAATGATAGTCCAGAATCTTTAAGTTTATCTTTGACTTCATTCCATAGGGCAGATTTTTTCAATGCCCATTCCACACGCTCATCCAGCTCTGCTCTACTTAGGCTTTCGTACAAACGCACACCAAAGGCAACATTGTCATAAATCGACATCGGAAATGGCGTAGGCTTTTGGAATACCATCCCCACCCTTGCACGCAGTAAGTTAACATCCACTGATTTATCAAGGATATTCTGCCCATCAAGCAAAATTTCCCCTGTGGCACGCATGCCCGGATAGAGGTCATACATACGGTTAAAGGTACGTAGCAAGGTGGATTTACCACAGCCAGATGGCCCAATAAAAGCAGTGACTTTTTTGTCAGCGATGTCCAAATTAATATTTTTTAACGCATGAAATTTACCATAATAAAAATCAAGGTTACGAATTTGCATTTTTGCGGTCATGATAACTACCTTTTAAACTTTAAATAGCGAAATAAATGGTCTAAACATTAATGCGAGGCTTGTTCTTTACCGCTGAGTAGACGTGCTAAAATATTGAGTGTCAAGACTGCCAGTGTCACTAGCAATGCCCCTGCCCATGCCAATTTATTAGAAATTTCATACGGTTGGGCGGCTAGCTGATAAATCACATTCGGCAAGTTTGCCATCGGTTGGTTCATATCCGTGCTAAAGAACTGGTTATTCAGTGCGGTGAATAGCAAAGGTGCAGTTTCACCAGAAATACGGGCAAATGCCAATAGTACACCTGTCAATACCCCAGTTTTGGCAGCACGTAATGTCACACCAGATACCAATCGCCATTTTGGTGTACCCAAGGCATAAGCCGCCTCACGCAAGGTATTAGGCACTAGGCGAAGCATATTTTCGGTGGTACGCACGACCACAGGAATCACCAATAACGCCAATGCCAACGAGCCTGCCCAACCTGAAAAGCTACGCCCTTGCACCATCAAGGCAAAGATAAACAAACCGATGACAATCGAAGGGGCGGATAGCAAAATATCATTCATAAAGCGAGTCGCTTTACCAAGCCAACTTTTATCCGAAAATTCTGCCAAATAAATGCCTGCCATGATGCCAATCGGTGTACCAATGACCAAACCTAAGCCTGTAATCATAATTGAACCAACAATGGCATTTTTAAGACCACCGACTTCATTAGGTGATGGCGTATCTTGGGTAAAAATCGGCATGGTCAATAAGGCTTCACCACCTGCCGAAAATAGCTTGAGCAGAATCAGCCCCAAAAATGACAACCCAAATAAGATGGAAAATCCTGCAAATAATAGCCCCAAAACATTGGTCAAACGGCGACGTTTATAAAGCACATTATTACGGTTATTTAGTGTTTTGGTGGGTTGTTGCTGGTTATCTGACGTGTTGTTTACTGTGTCTTGTAACTGTTCCATGCTTATTTACCCCCTGCATTTTTATCCATACGTGCTAGCATCAATTTAGAAATTACTAACACAATAAAGGTGATGATAAACAATAAGAAGCCCAAATGTAGTAATGATGACTGGTGTAAGCCTTCCGACTCGGCAAACTCATTGGCAAGGGCTGAGGTAATCGATACACCTGATTGGAATAAACTTGGGCTGACATTATAGGCATTACCAATCACGAATGTCACCGCCATGGTTTCGCCCAATGCACGTCCTAAGCCCAAAATAACACCCCCAACGACCCCTGCTTTGGTATAAGGCAATACCACATTACGCATCACTTCCCAAGTGGTTGCTCCCAAGCCATAGGCTGATTCTTTGAGCATTTTTGGGGTAATCGAGAAAACGTCACGCATCACCGAGGCGATAAATGGAATAATCATAATTGCCAAAATCAAACTGGCAGTAAACAGACCAATCCCCATGGGAGCCCCTTGGAAGACTTGACCAATCACAGGCACATTACCCAAATGGTCAATCAGCCAAGGCTGAATATGCTCAGAAAACCACGGAGCAAACACGAAAAATCCCCACATACCATAAATGATAGAGGGAACACCTGCCAATAGCTCAATCGCAATCCCTAAAGGACGCTTGAGCCAATTTGGGCAAAGCTCGGTCAAAAACATCGCAATACCAAAACTCACAGGTACAGCCACCAAAATGGCAATAACCGAAGTCACCAGCGTACCATAAATTGGTGCTAATGCCCCATAGCTATCCATGCCTGTATCCCAGTCACTACTGGTATAAAAGCCAAATCCAAACTGCTTAATACTGGGTAATGCACCCAAAAATAGCGATACCAAAATACCGCCCAATAATAGCAAAACTAGAAACGCAAAAAATCGTGTTGCATTGACAAACAGCCAATCTAAGCGTTGCTGTTTTGCAAGTTTTGCCTGCAAATCCGACATGATAAACCCTACCCTAGTATGCGATGAAATATACCATCAATCACAACAGTTAACTCACTAAAAAAGCGTAGAGCAGATAAGTGGATCTTATGTTTATTGCTCTACGCTTGTATACAGTTGCTAATTCGCTGGCTTCATAAAACCAACGAATCCTTGCGATCTTATTTAGTAGCAGAAGCAGTGGTAGCAGAAGCGGTGCTAGCAGGTGCAACGGCGGTTGCTGTACTAGACTCAAACAATGGCTTACCATCTGTACCGACTACTTCTTTCCAGCTATCACGGAAAGTTGCTTTACTGGCTGATGAGAATGGTACGAAATCCAATGCTTTGGCAGCATCATCACCACTGGTATACGCCCAGTCAAAGAATTTCAAGGTATTTTTGACATTTTCTGGATTAGCAGGTTTTTTATGTACCAAAATAAAGGTAGCGGCTGAGATTGGCCATGCTTGTGGGTCTGCTTGGTTGGTTAGCACAATGCCAAATCCGGGGGTTTTCGTCCAATCCGCATTACCTGCAGCAGCAAAGGTTTCGGCTGATGGCTGTACGAAGTTACCTGCACTGTTTTTAAGTTGGGTATACGCCATGTTGTTTTGTTTGGCGTAGGCATATTCGACATAACCAATCGCATTTTTGGCACGCATCACATTACTGGCAACGCCTTCATTACCTTTACCACCTGCCCCTGCTCCTGTTGAAGCGGTAGGCCATTTGATAGATTTATCCACACCCGGCCCTGCTTTCCAATCAGGTGATACCGCACTGAGGTAGTGGGTGAAATTGTAAGTTGTACCAGAACCGTCTGAACGGAAAATGGTGGTAATTGGTGCGTCAGGTAGTGTTGTTCCTGCGTTCAAGGCAACAATCGCTGGGTCATTCCATTTTTGGATTTTACCAAGATAAATATTGGCAAGGGTTACGCCGTCTAGTTTTAATTGACCTGCTTTGATACCGTCAATATTCACCACAGGCACAACACCACCAATCACGGTAGGGAACTGTACAAGACCTTCTTTGTCCAATTCTTCCTTGGTCATTGGGGCATCGGTCGCACCAAAGTCTACTGTTTTGGCAATGATTTGTTTAATACCACCTGATGAACCAATTGATTGGTAATTGACTTGACCACCTGTGGCAGTTTTGAAATCACCTGCCCATTTGGCATAGATAGGCTGTGGGAAAGAAGCCCCTGCACCTGTGATGGTGAAGACTGCACTTGGATTGCTACCAGTGGCACTGCTGGCTTTGGCTGGGTCTTTGTTTTCGGCAGGTTGGTTGCCACAAGCAGTTAAGGCTAAGGTTGATGCAACCACTAAACTTAATAATGAATAACGCATAACAAACTCCTATAAAAAAGGGAAGTTAGGCGAATTGGGAGAAATACGTTGAAATTTATAGCAAAATTTATCAATCACTTAAAATATTGACGGCTAAAAATCGTCAATATCTTCGTATAAATCCCCAATTGACCCTAACAAAGTCACAATGTATTAAAATTGTGACTATGATTACAGGAAAATATGACAAAATTATGACAAAGCTTCATAAAGCCGTCATAATTTTTTATGAGTAATTGAAATATAAGGTTTTTTATATTAAGGAAGAGGTTTGTTTGATTAAAAAATCACCATGATGTCAGGTATCGCACCACAAAAAACCCCACGGCTGTCGCACATAAGGTCAATACCACGTGTAACACGACCAACATAGCCCCCTGCCCCCACTGTCCACGCCCAAATAGCCCAAACACTTCCGCACTAAAGGTGCTAAACGTGGTCAAGCCACCCAAAAATCCTGTGGTAATCAGCCCTCGCCAAGTCGGACTCAAGCGTTCGACATACACCAATGCCACGCCCATCAATAAGCCACCCAATACATTGGCAAGCAATGTGCCGATAGGTAACCAAGGATGCAGACCATTAAACCGTGACAATATTGCTCGCAATACCGCCCCCACGCCTGCCCCCAGTCCAATTAATAGCCATTGCATAATAGATGCTCACTAAACCGCTGGCAACAGCGTCATATCCCAACGTGGCAAACATTTGACCGCCAACTCATCGCTTTGACCTGCCTGCAAACGCTGATAGCCTGCAAACGCAATCATTGCCCCATTGTCGGTACATAATGCAGGTGGGGCGTAATGCACGGTTGCACCGATTTTTTGCAGTTGGGTCGCCAATGTGTCACGCAATACGGTATTGGCACTCACGCCACCAGCGATGACTAGACGTTGCATGCCTGTTTGCTGAAGGGCTTTGACACATTTTTTGGCAAGGGTATCGACCATCGCATATTGAAAGCTACTGGCAATATCGGCACGAGTTTGGCTATTTTGAGGATTGGCAGGGTCAGCGTGAGCCACCGCTTGGTCTTTAATCAGATTATGCACAGCGGTTTTCATACCGCTAAATGAAAAATCCAGTCCTTTGCCTAGCATGGGGCGAGGTAGCTCAAAGGCATTGGGATTGCCTGTTTCGGCAAGTTTGGCAATGTTAGGCCCACCCGGATAAGGCAAATTGAGCATTTTGGCAGTTTTATCAAAACATTCCCCTGCCGCATCGTCAATGGATTCACCTAATATTTCATATTGACCAATACCTTGTACAGCAACCAGCATGGTATGTCCACCTGACACCAATAATGCCACAAATGGAAAACTGGGAGCATTGTCGCCCAATAAAGGGGCAAGTAGATGCCCTTCCATGTGATGCACGCCAATGGCAGGCACACCCAACGCCATCGCAAGGCTACGCCCAAATAATGCCCCTGTCATCAATGCCCCCACTAGCCCCGGCCCTTTGGTAAAGGCGATGGCATCAATGTCGGATTTTTGTAGGTTGCATTGATTAAGCAGTTCATTTAGTAAGGGAATCAATTTACGGATATGGTCACGACTGGCAAGCTCTGGCACAACGCCCCCATAAGTGGCATGTAGCTCGATTTGACTATATAGCACTTGTCCCACCAAGCCTTGATTGGCAAGGTGGCGTTGCTCACTGTCAAAAATCGCCAGCCCAGTTTCATCACATGAGGTTTCAAGCCCTAATACTCGCATATATTACCTTTTACGTTATCATTCATAGGTGGTTAATCATGTTTGATACGTCTATTAAATTGATTGACGTAATAATTGTTATCACCCTTGGTGACATAAAAAACATTTTTATCTTCAACTTCAATATCATCGTATTGCGTTGGGATAATCAGTGTACCTTGTTCATTGACTACGCCATATTTACCGTTTAGCTCAACAACACTAAAGCCATCGGTAAAATAATCCACATCATCATACTTTAGCGGAATCACTGTTTGACCCTTGGTGTTAATCATGCCCCATTTACTATCTTTGGACACCACCGCATAGCCGTCATAAAAGCTATAAACATCATCGTAGTTGGGGGCAATCACCATGTTATTTTGACGGTTGATAAAACCATAGCGATATTCATCGTTTTTATTTAACAGACCTGCCAAAGCAAGGTCGTCAGTAAAGGTATCTAAATCATCATACATTAATGGAATCACAATGCGATTATTGACATCAATCATGCCATATTTATCGGATTTACCCACGATGGCGATACCGTCTTCAAAATCCTCGGCATACTCATATTGTAAGGGAATTTTAACATTACCCTTTGTGTCAATATAGCCTGCCTTATCCTTTTGATAAACATAGGCTAAATTATTATAAAAATCACCAATTTCATCATAAATCAAGGGTGTAACAATACGACCTTTGGTGTCAATCAATCCAGATTTGTCATTAAGGGTGACAATCGCAATGCCTTCTTCAAAGTCTGATACATCATCATAGGTAGCAGGAATCTTCATTGCCCCTTTTGCATTGGCAAACCCCCATTTTTCACCTTTTTGTACGGCAATCAGTCCATCCACTTGACAAGTGCTGATATCATCGAATTTATCGTATAAAGCCTCAGGCACGTCATCACAGGCATAGCTGGTCACACTTGCCATGCTCATTATCATCATTGCCAATAGTGTTGATTTAATATTCATTATGTGTCCTTTTTATTTATATAGCTTATAGTTATGAGTATATTACTAAATATTTCACAGATAAAAAAGGGCGTATTGAATACGCCCTAAATATATTTTAAACCACAAATCAAACAAATGATTTTTCAATATTACTGTGTTTTTTACTATAAAAATATGCCAAGCCCAACACGACCAAACAAATAGGCAGACATAATGGTAAAAACATCGGATTTTGCATCCCACCATATAGCACAAATAGCGAGCCAAGCGTGGCAAAAAACGGGGCAATCACCCCAAAGAATACACTTTTAATGATACCTTGTCGCCACATTTTAAACACCGTAAAATAAAACACAATATACAAAATATAACTCATCACGATGGCAATTTCTGAAATATCCATTGAGCCTAAAATACCACTTTTCATGGTCGCATAATGCACGGCTAGCCAAAACATCGACAATACAAAACCCATCAATGCCGAGCCTAATGACAAATTGTATTTTGGTGAAATTTGGCTGATTTTATTGCCCCAAGGAATGCGACCTGTAATCGCCAATGAATAAGGCAAGCGAATCAAGCCCAAAATCAAGCCGTTCACCGTTCCCATTACCGAAATCACCACAAATACCAAAAACGCTTTGGCAGCGGTTTCACCGAATAATTTACTCGCCACCATATTGACGCTGTCATCGCCCAGTGCCAACACCTGCTCTGCCCCTAAATACGAGGTGATACCAACAAAGTACAATAAATAGCCAAATAAAATCAACAAAGGTGCGACAACCAAGGCAATCGGTAAATTGCGTTGGGCGTTTTTGATTTCCCCAGAAATACTGGTCGATACCACCCAACCATCAAAGGCAAACGCAATCGGACCGACTGCCCCTAACCATGCTAAAGTTTGGGTGGCTTGTACCGCTTGAGGCGTGGGTTGCGTAATGGCTTTGACAGGGTCGCCAAATAAAAACGCTGTCACACCCAACACGAATAACGGAATCAGTTTGACAATGGTCGAAAAAACTTGGAATTTACCTGCAAACACTGCCGAAAAAATATTAAACGCATAGCACAACACATACCACGCCAGCCCAATGCCAATCTGTAACTCAAGTGATGCATCTTTGACCCCAAACAGCAAAGCGGTATAAATGCCGACCACCCATGTTACCACCACGCCCAACGTGGGAAAGTACAAAAACAACTGAAACCAACCAATCATGGTAGAAAAATGTGGACTGACAAACTCATCGGCATAGCCAATCAATCCGCCATGTTTGTCGGTGCGTTTGGCAAGCTCGGCAATGGTCAGCGAACCAAAAATAATCGCCACCGCCGCCAACACAAACACCACCACACCCAACAGCACGTTGCCATTGGTGTATTTAAGGACGTTATCCGCCTTAAAGAAAATCCCTGACCCAATCACAATACCGACAATCATCGCCAGTGCTGTGACCAAATTATACCGCCCTTGTATTTGGTTGCTCATCATCGTATCAACATATCAAAGTTTAAGTCCATCACAACACCTACAATCCTAGCAAGAATCTTGGCAAAAACTTGTTGCGACCCCTAAAAATACGCTATCCTATACCCCCTACTTTGACTTTTCAATAGCATTAATAACAATTTTTTTCAAATCAGCAAAAATTAAGTTACCAATCCATGCCAAATTCATCCCCCATCACCACCAACCACCCCCAACCGCCCACCATCGCCATCATCGGTGCTGGGGCATCTGGCTTGATGGTAGCGGACTATCTCAAAGACTTTGCCGTGACGGTGCAAGTCTTTGAACAAAAACCCTCGCCTGCCCGCAAGCTACTGATGGCAGGTAAAAGCGGACTCAATATCTCACACGCCGAACCACTAGCTAACTTTGTCAATCGCTATCACCCCAATGATTGGCTGACACCGCATATTCACAACTTTAATGCCAAACATATTCAAGATTTTATGGCGAATCTTGGCATAGAATCCTTTGTTGGCTCAACTGGGCGAATCTTCCCTACCATGATGAAAGCCTCACCCTTGCTAAGAGCATGGCTACAAGACTTGGATAAACATGGCGTACAGTTTTTTTATCGACATAGTTGCACTAATATTGACGGTAATCAGGCAACTTTTAGCGTTGAGAAAGACGGTCACATTAGCGAGTTTACCCAACAATTTGATGCAATTGTGCTAGCCTGTGGCGGTCTGTCGTGGTCACGGCTTGGCAGTGATGGTAAATGGCAAAATTGGCTCAATAAGAATGATATCACGCCTTTCTACCCCAGTAATGTGGGGATTGTGCGGACATGGTCGTCCCATTTGACCAATGATTTTGGTAAAGCCTTAAAACGGGTCAAAGCCAGTGTTAAACTGCTGAATGGCACAGTTGATGACACAATCGAACAGGGCTTTGGTGATATTGTCATCAGTCATTACGGTATGGAAAGTGGGCTGATTTATCGACTCAATCATGCCATGCGAGAGCAATGCAATGCGACTGGTAAAATCACCTTACAGCTTGATTTATTGCCTGATATCAGCCATGAAAAACTGCTAAAAAATCTAAATAACCCCAAAAAACAATCGTTATCCAATGTATGGCGAAAGGCAGGGCTAGACCCTGTCAAAATCGCCTTGCTACGAGAAATCGTACCAAAAGTGGATTGGCATGATGGTGATACAATGGCTCAGTTTATCAAAAACTTAACCATTGAGTTTGACAGTTTTCGTCCGATTGAGGAGGCGATTAGTTGTGGCGGTGGGGTGAAACGCTCGGCATTGACCGAAGATTTTGCGTTAAAATCCAATCCGAATGTGTTTTGTTGTGGGGAAATGCTCGATTGGGATGCACCGACTGGTGGTTATTTGCTGACGGCTTGCTTTGCGACTAGTAGAGCGGTGGGAGCTGGGGTGGTGAAGCAGTTGAATACGGAGAAAAAATGACAAATATTCAACCTGCACAAATCCAATGGCAAACTGACGACAACGGCTCAACCATCCCCACTTCCACCCAATTTGGCGATGTGTATTTCTCCAAAACAGACGGCTTGGCAGAAACTCGCTATGTGTTTTTGGACGGCAATGACCTAGCCCACCGCCTCGCCCACCTGCCAGACTTTGAGCGCTTTGTCATCGGAGAAATCGGCTTTGGCACAGGGCTAAACGTCCTCGCTATTTGGCAAATGTGGCAACAAGCCAAACCCAATAACCACAGCCATTTACATATCATCACCACCGAAAAATTTCCGTTATCAAAAGACGATTTGCAACAAGCTTTGAGCGTTTGGCACGAACTAGCCCCTTTCGCCAAACAACTCATTGCTAACTATCCGCCACCGTTGGCAGGTTGTCATCGGCTAAATTTCTTTGATGAACGCATTACCATTGATATTTGGCTCGGTGATGCGACTGACAGCCTGTCGCAAGTGCTTGGACAAAGCAAAGTCAATGCGTGGCTATTGGACGGCTTTGCCCCCAGTTGTAATGATGAACTGTGGTCGAACGGCTTATTTGAGCAAATCGCACGGCTATCGGACAATGGCACGACATTAGCGACTTTTAGCGTGGCGAGTATGGTGAAAAATGGGCTAAAAAATCACGGCTTTACCCTTGCCAAACGTAAAGGCTTTGGTAAAAAACGAGAAATGCTGACCGCCAGTTTTACGCCAGTTGAAAAACGCATTGAATTTAGCCAGTTTAATTTTCGCTATAACAAAAAGATTAAACCCTATTTTATCACCCTACCCTTTACCGAGCGTTTTGAAAGCAAACTTCGCACTCGCAAAAAACCCAGTAAACGCAAGGGCTTTGCGTTACCCAATTTTTCACCGACTACACAAGCGTTAAATATTGCGGTGATTGGGGCTGGCGTGGCAGGGCTGTCGGTGGCGTATGCGTTGGCAGTGCGAGGTCATAGCGTGACGATTTTTGATAAAGACAAGCCATTGTCAGGGGCTTCTGGCAATATTCGTGGCTTTCTCGCTCCCAAGCTGACTAGTTTAAAACGCCTTGCCACCAACCTACACGCCATTGGCTATTTGGCAAGTTGTCGCTTTTATCCGTTTTTGACTCAGCAAACAGGCTTTGATATTTTGGACACCACAACTTGCCTAGATTTGCTGTCGCACAATCGCCTTGAACTGAATGAGGTGCAGGACTTTCCGTGCGAATTTGCCAGTTTGTTAAGTGCGGAACAGGCAGATAATTTGGCAGGGTATGAGGTTGGGCAGGCGATTTTATTACCCAATGCAGGGCTAATCAATACCGCCAACTTTGCCAAAGCTGTGCTAAGTCACCCCAACATCCGCTTTCAACAAGGTAATTTAACTGCTTTCACCCAAGTCCATGATAGCGTTGAATTACGAATCAGTAATATAGTCACAGAAACAGAAAAATGGGACAAGGCAGGTGAGCGAAACTGTACAACTAGTACTGTGAGCGAACCTAACGCAGTACCAATTTCTGCTTTCGAAGACTATACGCAGAAATTTGACCATGCTGTACTATGTATAGCTTTGAATACCTGTGATTTTTTACCTCAAATCAAACGCTTTAATTATAGCCGTGGTCAAGTCAGCTGGTTTACGGTTGATAAACAACAAGCGGAAAATTTACCAAAATTACCACTGAAATATGGCAGTTATTTTGCCAGTTTTGCAAATAATGGGAACAAAGTGGTAATGTTGGGGGCGAGTTTTGTCCGTGATACGCTAGATACCGAGCCGAAGCTTGCCGACCATATTAGCAACGTGACCGAGTTTTTGGACGCTGTACCACAGGCAAAAGAAATAATTAATATGGATAACATTAATACCCATTGGCAAGGGCGAGCCAGTATCCGTAGTCAAACGGTGGATTATTTGCCGTTGGTGGGGCAAGTTTGGCATGGTAGCTTTTATAATAAGGGCTTTGAAACCGATAGCCGAGTGTGGACGTTTTCGGCATTGGGGTCAAAGGGCTATGCCTATGCCCCTGTGTGTAGTGAATTGGTAGCAGGGCTGATGTGTGGGGAAATATTACCCTTGGCAAATAACATGGTGGGGAAATTAAGTCCGAATCGTAGAGTGTTACAGCAAACTTAACTTTTTCTTACCAAACCCTTCTACTTCGATACCTTAACTTGGCTTAAAATTATCCAAATTGCTGATTTAGACATACAACAACAAAAAGGATAACTCCATGAACGAAAAACAACCCCAAACCGTTGATAATTTTAACGATTTTAACCAAGCTATTTTAAACGGTGTCAAACACATCACCATCACTCGCAGTATTTTTTGTTTAAGCAGTATCACCCTACCGCCCAATACCGTATTAGAGGGACAAAACCAAGAAAATGGGGTTAAGCCTTCGCTATCTTTTGCCGATACGCACGGTATCTGCGTGACCCAAAACAACCAAATCCATAACCTCAATATCCAAGCCGATGCCGATAAAAAGGCGATTTTTAACAGTCTCATGGTCGAAGACTTGGGGCAATTTTCTTTCACCGATTTGACATTGGTTGGGCAGTTTAGTTTTATTTTACGCCGTGGGGCAAAAACTGCCAATCTTGCTGTCAAAAACCTCGACATCATCTTTGCCGATACACGAAAAAACTTTGAGCAACCACAAAAATACGGAGCAAACGTGCTACAAGGGGCGTTTACCGTATTTAACCAAAACAGCGATGAAGCCAGTCTGATTACCCTCAACGTGGATAATATCAGTATCGGGCGTGAATATGCCCCTATCGTTGGCTCTGGGCTGTTTGTGTCGGGCTTTGGCGATAAAGGCGGTCGACTTGTGGCGGATAAAATCACCACAGGGGCGATTTATTCCAACGGCAAATTACCACAAGGTACGCCAAATATCATCACCGCAGGCGTGTTTGTGGTGTATGGTGCAGAAGTCAAAGAACTCATCCACAACGGTGAAATCACCACCTATGGCGTGAATGACATGGTGTTAGATACGTGGGGAACGGTCGGTAACTGGACTTCTCACAAGGCGATTACCTCGTATGGGGCGAGTGGCATTGGCTTTGTTAACTTTGGTCAAGTGGAGAATTTTGTGGTAAAAGCCCCTGTCGTCACCTACGGACAAGGAGCAAGGGGCTACAACCAGTATGACGGCACGGTGAAAAATATCGAATTTGACAGTATTGCGACTTTTGGCAATGGCTCGATTGGCGTACAAATTAGCAAACCGATTGGCAACTTTACTGTACATAAAGACATCACCACGCATGGCGGTGAGGGTGATTCCTTGGTAAAAGGCGTGGTTGTTCAGCTCAAAGCGATTGCTTTGAGCGTGAAAGAAGATGGTGTGGTGGAAAATTTATCAGTTGGTGGCGATATCGCAAGTCATGGCGATGGTGTAACGGCTTACGAAGTGGCAGGCGAAGTCAAAGCCTTGTCGGTGAAAGGCGAGATTAAAGCTCATGGTAAAAACGCTAAAAATGTTGATATGGTTGGTGAGGGCAAATCAACCACGATTTAATTAGGCGGTTTAATTAAACGATTGAATTAAAAGGTAAATTACACCGTGGTGTACTGATTGGCTTCCTATGCGACTAATACGCCACATATCTATCTTGGCGGTGGTTGATGGTCAAAATCGCATTCAGCACTACCATGCCCAAAATCGAAATCGCAATCAATTGCCAACTGACATACCACAGCGAAGCCAACAGTACCATCCCATCTAAGAACAACATCACCTTGCCCGCAGGGATTTTAAGATAGTGTTGGGCGTATAATCCGATGATATTAAAGCCACCTAGACTGGCACGATGGCGGAATAAAATCAAAATCCCAACCCCAATCAACACATTGGCAAAAATACTGGCATATAACGGCTGTACCTCACCCACCGAAACAAAATGTGGATGTAGCTCTGTCATTAACGAAAGGGTCGTTACCGCAATCAGTGTTTTTATCACCATCTGCTTACCCAAACGCAGATACGCCAAAACATAAAACGGCAAATTGAGTAGCCAAAACACCACACCAAACGGCAACGCAGTGGCTTTTTGAATCAATAATGACAGCCCTGCCGTACCACCCACCATTACGTGCGAATGTTGTAATAAAAGCAATGCAAACCCAATCATTGACGTACCGATAGTCACCGCAAATGCGTCTTCCATCAAGCTATGGCTGATATTGTTGTCATTGGTGTCGGTCGTGGTATCGGCTGAAGTGGTTGAATCGGTCATGGTTGGCTCTATATTGCAGGTTTAAGGCTTCAAGTTTTAAGTTTCATATTGATTGAAAAGCTTGGGTGGAAAAAACTTGCATAAAATAGGGCAAATTGCAGGGATATTCAAGGGGAATTTAGGGCTTGGTAACAGTTTATTGAATTTTCTATTTTCTCAAAAGCTTTTGATACACCCAACTTCTTAACCCATTCGGCAATAACCGCACAGGCAGTCGAATGGCGAGATTTTTAATCATTTGAGTAAGGGTCAAAAAACCCTGCTGATAAAATTTACCTTGTATATCAAGCTCATACTTGGCATAGTCTAGCCCACCACGCCTTTCGTACATCGCCTCGCCTGCCCTTGCATACACTAGCACATCAGGCAGATTGGCAAACTGCTGACCTGCCAACAACAACCGCACCCACAAATCATAATCCTCAAACAACGGAGCATGACGGTAGCTACCCACCTTTAGCACGGCTGATTTTTTGAAAGCCACCGTCATATGATTGATGGGATTACGAGATTTAGCGGATTGTAAAATCGCTTCATGCGTGGTCGGTACTTGGCGTGAGGCTTTGCCGTTAGAGATATTGCCTTCAAATTCAATGATTTGCCCGCCCAGTACGTCAATGGATGGATGTTGCTCAATATAGGCGATTTGCATGGCAAAGCGATTATCAACACAGATATCATCGGTATCCATGCGAATCACCCACTCATGTGAGCATTGGTTTAGCCCTGCATTTAACGCCTGCCCTAGCCCTACATTCTTTTCTAAAGCAATGATTTTTAGCGGTAATTTGGATTTAAAATCATTCACCACTTGTTGCAAATGTGGGTTAATTGAGCCATCAAATACCAATACAATCTCATCGGCTGGCAAGGTCTGTGCGACTAGGCTTTGCAAACAGGCTTGTAAATAATTGGGCTGTTCTTTGTCATACAAAGACATCAATACGGAAAATTTCATGTTAGCTACTCGCCCCATTCTCTAACCAACCCATCGCCACCGCCTTATCCACTTTACGAGCGAACCAAAACCCATCGTTTTTTGCCTGTTGTAATTTTGGTAAATCCAAATAAAGCGGACTATTGCCATTATTCACCGCTTTATCAAAAATAATGAATCGTTTGTTATCATTGGCAACGGTTAAATCGGCTTTTTCTTGACCTAGCTTTTCTTTGATAATGGTTTGAAAAAAATGCTCATCTGGCACAAGTTTTCGCTCAAAAAACTGGCGATATTCATCCACAAACGGCAAAATCTTCGCCCAATCTTCACGAGTGACCGAAAACCATTGCGAGCCAAAATACACTGACTGTTGATAAGGTGATAGTTTCGCCAAACCTTGATAGCCTTTGGTCAACACTTTACCAATAAATTGCCGTTGCCAATCGGTATCAGCGTGCAAGGTATCCGAGCGAAAGCGATATCCATACCTCGGAGCAAGCTCACAAGTCAACATCATGGCAAAATTAAACTGCATTTTCCAATTTTGTTCAATGGTATCAAAGTCTTGCAATACCACATCTTCACCACTAATCAGATGAAAAAACTGATTGTCAGTATTGGCAAAAGCCGTATCAAACAGGGCTAACGTGGCTTTGACTTGGCTAAACCCGCCCCACTTCACATCAATGCGATGGTTTATAATAACTATATTTGCTAAGTTTTCATATTGCGTGAGTAAGCTGTCATCGCATTTTTTATCAAAATGCACATAAAAATTGACGTTGGGCGTGCGTTTTGCCAATTCGATAAAATAATCAATTGGCTTGTGGGTTTGGATAAGGACGGCGTGTTTTTTCAATTTAACCCCCTCCCTTAGTAAAGGGAGGGCTGGGGAGGGATTCATTATCCAAGTCAATCATGGTAAAACCTTTTTCTGCCAAAAATTCATACGCCTCGCTAAAGCGTTGATATAACGGCTGATTATAGACGATAAAAATATCCACTCTCGGAAAATCTCGCAAGGTAAATACTGCCGTACTCATAAAGGTATAAAGCTCATAACGACAATGCGGATTGGCGGTTAGCTCATCGGACAGATAGTCTTCGATGATTTTCTCGCTATGAATCACCGTCATTTTATCGCTAAAATCGAGATTTTCTCTGGGGTGCGGACAAAAATACTCGGTTTGATAATCACGAATCAGTTTATCTACAACCTCATGGTACACCGTTTCACCGACAAAATTATCAATCGCTTGTCCAAGAATTAGGCGTTTCACTTGATTGGTTTCGACTGCGGTATTTTCACTATTTTGCGTTAGCAATTCAATGACTTGGATGTTTTCGACAAGGTTTTTTTCATGCGGAAAAATGGTGTAATGGCGTGCCGTTTTTGCTAGAATCGATGGAATATCAGGATAGCGAATACCGACCAACTTTTTAAACAATCGCATCGGCAATGATTTTGGTAACGGATTAAAATAAGTGGAATTGGGGAAAATATTGGCTGTACCATCATCAAAGGTGTAGAGCTTGCTAAATTTTACTTTAGAAATAACATATTGCAAAAACAACACATCTAAACTAGCAAGGTACGCCCCTTCAATTGGTTGTTGCCAAATACCGAATTGTTGTAGCGTGGTTTTTAAACGGTTTAACGTGGCAAATCGCTCGCCCCACGTTTGGTTTTTTAGCTCGATAAAGGCAGATTGTTGGCAGACTTTAGCAAGTTGTTGATAATAATGATGATGTTTAGGATTGTCACCATACGGCAAATATAAGCCGATAAATGCAGATTGGCTGTTATTAATTTGATTGGTTTCGATAATGCGTTTGGCAATCAAAACTTGTAAGGGCGTGATACAGATAATGAGGTTCATTTGCTAATTTTTTCTTGATTAACCTGTAAGCTAAAATAATATAAAAATGGTAAAATCGCCACGTTACTAACGATGGTCGCCAATGGTACATAGCTCAATGCCATTCGGCTAGTCACCCATAACATCGCTAAATAAATAAGGGTCGATAGCACCGAAGCCGTGGCAATTTGGCGATTTTTGGCATGATAAAATAAAAAATTAACCAACAAAAGATAAGGAATCGTCAGCGAAAACGCCCCCACAAATACTGCCGTATAATACTGACTATCGGCAAAATTCGCCCCCAACACCCATGCAAATACCGCCTTTGGCACAAGCCACGCCACCCCTGCCAACACAGGGGCAATCGCAAAACTTAACCAAAACCAACGCTGTAATTGGGCTAGGCGGATAGTATTTTTCTTTAATTTTTCATACAGATACGGCACACTGGCACTGTTGATTGCCATAATCACAATGCTTACGCTACTGGCGATTTGCACCCCTGCCGAGTACACGCCCAACGCCTCGCTACTAAACTGCTGATAAATCATCAAGCGGTCAAATTGCCCTTTTACCGTATAACTTAACGCATGAAACAGCAACGGGAAACCGAACAATAGTAAATAGCGAAACCCCAACATAAAACGTCTTGGGGTAACGGCAAAACGCAAACCAAATTGTCGCTTGGCAAGCCATAACGCACCGATAAAAGTCAAACAAAACGACAACGCCACCGCTAGCAAGCGTAACGCCACTTTATCGCTGTCAATCAGTTGAAACATTAGCACGGTAAACAGCACATTGCTCAACGCCAAGCTGATTTGAATAGCAAAATAGCTAAGTGGGCGTTTTTGGCATTGGCGTAGGGCAAGTTGGTTTTGCACAAGGCTTTGGAACAGGGCGGTCAGACAGGCATATAGCAGTAATTCATCGCCCAATAGTCCACAAATAACGCTCGCCAGCCCCCACACGATGGCACTATACACACCACCTGCCACCAATACATTACCCAACCCATGTTTACCATACACATAGTAATAGCGTGTCAATGCCCCACTTTGGGAAAGGCTGACAAAAATCAATAAAAATGCCGTGACTGCCGTGTAATACGACAATGACCCAAACCCTGCCGTTCCCAGTTGGCGTGTGAGATACGGCAACAGCAAAAACGGCACGGCTTTGGCGGTCATCTCGCCCATGACATACACGAGGCTGTCTTTGAGTAGGGCGGATTTGGCAAGGGTTTGTATTTTGGTTAGCATGGGAAATTTAAATCACGACTTCACAATCTTATCCCAAGCCGTTGGCGTGTTTTTGACAATATCAACCGCCACTTTTTTACCCAATAATTCATCATAAAACTTCGGTGCAAGCCCAAATCCTGGACGAACGCTACGAATATGCTGTGGCGTAATGACCTCGCCTGCCTGCATATCTTGCACAAAATAGAGCGAACGGCGAAATTGAGCATTGCCGATTTCACTCGACTTACGACCATAATCCACCTGCCCCAAGGCTTGCCAAGCGGTTTTGCTATCACGGCAAAGGGCGGTCAATTCATCAGCTTCGAGCGAAAAACTGTCATCCGCCCCACCGCCATTGCGGTCTAGGGTCACGTGTTTTTCGATGATACACGCCCCCAACACCACACTACTGATGGCAGTCGTATTATCGAGCGTATGGTCGGACAAGCCCACTGGCACGCCAAAGCGAGTTTGCATATCCAAGATGGTGCGTAGGTTGTAGTCCTGTGCAGGGGCAGGATAGCCACTCACACAGTGCAATAACGCAAGCTCACGACAACCACCGTCACGAGCGGATGCGACCGCCTCGGCGATTTCATCACTGTCCGCCATGCCTGTGGAAATAATCATCGGCTTGCCTGTACTGGCAACGTATTTAATCAGGGGTAAATCCACCGCTTCAAACGAGGCGATTTTGTACGCAGGGGCGTTTAAGTCTTCGAGCAAATCTACTGCGGTATGGTCAAACGGTGAGCTAAACATGGTAATGCCGACTTTGCGAGCGTAGTCAAACAGGGGCTTATGCCAATCCCAAGGTGTGTAGGCTTGCTGATAAAGTTCGTACAGGGTGCGACCGTCCCACAGTCCGCCATGAATTTGAAAGTCTGGGGCGGTGCTGTCAAGGGTGATGGTGTCTGGGGTGTAGGTTTGCATTTTGACGGCATCTGCACCGCTTGCCTTTGCCATGTCGATAATGCGATAGGCGTTGTTAATGTCGCCATTGTGGTTGGCGGACATCTCGGCGATGATGTAGGGGGCATGGTCAATGCCGATGGGGCGGTTGTTGATTTGGAATTGGTTTTTAGTCATGGATTATTTCCAACGATATAAATAAGGTTTAATCAAGCATTTGAATATAGTAAACAACTCTTTTAGGTCAATCGTTTCATCTACTGGCAATGATAAAATTAAAGGCTTTGGTTTGCCAGTTTTACCAATTTCTTGAATAATTTCAATGGGCATTTTATCCTTTATCATAATTGGCTCTAACTCATAATAAAGCTTCTCTCGCCAACCCAACTGATATTTGTCTAACAACTCAATGTAATACAACATCATGCCAAACGTGATTATTCGACCATCCAAGCCATATCGCCTATGTTGTAATTCGTAGCCAAAACCTAACTCAGGAATCCCATCTCTAATAGGGTAATATAAGACAATATCTTTGTTTTCTGATGTGATATCTTCGCTACATTGTCCTCTTTCACAATAACCATAAGTGTAGTTATTATCTCGATAGCGAATATAAACACTTTCATGATTATAGGCAAATTGATAATCACCGACTTTAAAAGGCAACGTTAAATTTGCTTGTGAAAATAAACTTTTCAATTCATCAATAAAGGCTTGCTCATACTGATTCATGCAGAATCTCTCAAAACAAAAACTTATCCGCCATCAATTTAAATTCCACCACATCAAACACCTCACCATTGACATAATAATGCTTGGCTAAAACGCCTGTTTGCTCAAAACCCAATTTACGGTGCAATGCCAATGATGGCTCATTATATGCCAACACTTGAGCAGTGATTTTGCTAATCCCATTGGTATAAAGAACAGCCGTATTAAAAATCTTAGCGATTGCTAACACCCCCAACGCAAAGCCTAACCCCTGCCCTTTTGGACTAGTCGGGGATAAATAAAAACCCCAAGTTGCGGTTTTTTCATCGTTTTTGACTTTCGTTGACGTTAAAGTTTGATATTTATCGAGCGTGATTTGGGTCACATTGGCAAAGCCCATCGGCTCATTATTAACGCTAAAAATCATCAAATGCACATTAGGATTAGCAAGCTGTTTGGCAAACCATTTTTCATGCTCAGCCAAGGCGATTTCATCTTGCCCAAACATATATTGTCGCACATCGACATGATTTCGCCATTGCCAAATCATCTGCGTATCGTCTTCAGTGGCTTGTCGCACCTTACCATATTGCAAGGTTTTAGCAAATTCAAGCCAATTCGCCACACGTTTTGCCCCATGACCATCGACTAACTTGGCAGATTGACGGCTGAATTTTGCATAATTTTCGCTTAATTCATTCAATAGGCTAGGTAACTGCTCATCGAGTTTGGCAATGTCACTGACCACTTTTACCACATTTTGTTGGGCTAACGCCTCGGCAATCACCTTTTGATTATCCGCCAACACCAACAGCACCATCGGCAAACCCAAACAACAACGCTCCCAAGTCGTGCTACCACTAGCCCCAATCGCAATATCCGCATTTACCATCAGCTCCGCCATATTACTGACGTTGACAAGGACTTCACAAGGGAAAGGGGCGGTTTTGGCAAAAGCTTGCACGATTTGGCTATGCGGTGCAGTTTTACCCATTACCACTGTTACATTTAAAACAGGGATGTTAACAGAAGTGACATTAAAAGACGGTTGGGTAGATTTCGCCAAACTTTGCAAAATTTTGAGCGTAATATTATCTTTATCAACACCGCCCAAACTGATAAGAATGTTTTTTGATTTGGTTAAATGCTTACGTCTGCTTAGGCTAAATTCTCGCCACTCGCTAAATTCTTCACGCAACAAGGTATAACGAGTGCCTAGCAGTAATTGACAATGGGATGGGACAAGATTTTGATAGTCGTCAGCTTTTCGCCCAAAATTTTGGTCAAGCAATATCTCACAGTCATGCTCACGGTCTGCCAAATCATCAATTGCTAAAATTTTAACATTTGGCAAAAACTGTTTGGCTTGCTGTTCCCAAGTTTTGCCAATCGCATAATGGTCGATAACCAGCCAGTCGGGTTGCAGGGCGGTTAATATCGGCTGACATTCGGCAAAGTCATCGCTTTCACTGACACCTAGCCACTCGCTGTGTGGATGATTTTTTGCAAACGCATGAGGCACAGGTTTGGCTAACAGCTGAACATCAAAGCCTTTTTGCGTGATAAAATCCGCCAAATGCCCCGCATGTTCACGACAAATAAAGCTCACCGTATGCCCTTGTTGGCGTAGCCTATCGGCAAGGGTCAAGCAACGCATGATATGACCGCTACCAATTTGCAAACTTGCATCTGCTCGAATGACAAAACGCATGATTTTATTCCACTCTAACCAACGTGACAAAGGGCTTATTATATAAGCCCTTTGATAAAAAATATAGCAATACACGCATCAAGTCAGCGAATTAAATTGGTTTGCCAGAGCTATTACGGCGAGCGAACCCATCACGGCTACTTTGCTTTTCACGGTTAAATTTATCGCCTTTGCCACCTTTAAAATCACCCTCTTTACGGCGTTTTGGGGCATCAAAACCATCTTGACGGCTATCGCCAAACCCATCGCTACGCTTGCCAGCACGGTGGAATGGCTTGCTATCACGGTGTTGGCTGTCACGGTCACGGCTAAAACCGTCATCTCGTGAGCGTGCTTTAAAATCCTGTGAGCGATTGGTGCGTTTATCGCCTTGACCTTGACCGTCACGCTGATGACCAAAGGTTTCTTCTACCATGCGAGGTTTACGTGATTTATCAAAACGTGGCTCGGATGAGCGATTGTCAAAACGCTCATTTCGCCCTTGGCGGTCACCACGTTTTTCAAAGCGTTCGCCGTGGTCTTTATCAAAACGGTCTGAACGTTCTGCATGACTAAAGCGGTCTTTGTTTTTAAAACCATCTTGACGCTCACGTTTGAACTCATTGTTAAAAGGTCTATCCGATGATTTTGCCGAACGCTCGTAACGGTCATCTTGTGAGCGTCTTTCGAAACGAGGTTTGTCACCATGATACGGACGGCTGTCACCAAAGTCTTCACGTTGACGGCGTGGCTTGAAATCACCATCACGCTCAAAACGTGGTTTATTGTCAAACCTATCAAATTTGCCAGACTTTTCGGCATGGCGTTTTTCATAACCACTGGTATCATGGTTTTTGCCAAAACGATTGTCCGAACGCTCACCACGTCCTTCAAAGCGGTCTGAACGCTCAGAACGATGCTCTGAACGGTTATTAGAACGGTTGTCAAAACGGTCATCTGAGCGATGGTGTGGACGGTCATTTGAACGGTCGTTTGAGCGATTGTCAAAACGGCTGTCCGAACGTCCACCACGATTTTCGCTGTAGCCACGGCTATCACCACGTCCACGACCACCGCCAGAACGGTTGTCACGACCACGACCGTTGCCATCACGACCACGTCCACGACCTTCAAATTTTTCCACAAAACGTGGCTCTAAGCCCTCAATCGTGGTTTCTTGAATATCACGTTTTAAGTAACGTACGATATTGCCAAATTGACGGCGGTCATCACGACTACATAGATTGATGGCAATCCCTGTACGCCCTGCACGTCCTGAGCGTCCGATACGATGTACATAATCTTCGACTTGACGAGGCAAGTCATAGTTAAACACGTGGGTAATATTCGGTAAGTCAAGACCACGAGCCGCCACATCAGTCGCTACCACGATGTCATATTTGCCACTACGCAAATCTGCTACGATGCGGTTACGCTTGCTTTGTGGCAAGTCACCATGCAAATAACAGGCTTTGTGTTCCCACTCACGTAGGCGTTCGGTCAGCTCTTCGGTACTGCGTTTGGTCGCCGTAAAGATAATCGCTTGTCCACGCTCTGGGTCACAAATGATATGTTCTAATAATTTGTTTTTATGCTCAAAATTATCACAGAAATATACTTTTTCTTCGATATGAGCGGTTTCGACTTTGATATTAATACGCTCTGGATCAGTGGTAAAGCTTTCGGCAATTTTACCTACCGCACCATCCCAAGTCGCTGATGACATGATGGTTTGACGATTGGCAGGCGTGGCTTTTAAAATCGCATCAATATCATCGGCAAAGCCCATATCTAGCATACGGTCAGCTTCATCAAGAATCAAAATTGACAGGCTCGACAAGTCCACACGTCCAGCATTGATATGGTCAAGCAAACGACCAGGCGTTGCGATAATGATTTGCACGCCTTTTTTCAACGCACGAATCTGTCCGCTATATGCCGAACCACCCACCAACGGAATACTAAACAAATCACGCATTGACGAGCCATATTTACGGATACTGTCTGCGACTTGGTGAGCCAATTCACGAGTTGGGGTCAAAATCAAGGCTTGCACCGCTTTTGGTGAATTTTTGCCACGTTTGACATTGTTTTCTGGGCTGGTATGAATATGGTGCAACACAGGCAACACAAACGCTGCCGTTTTACCACTACCTGTTTGAGCCGATAGCAACAAATCACGACCTGCCAATGCTGCAGGAATCGCTTGGGCTTGAATTGGGGTTGGGTTGGTATAGCCTGTGGCTGTGATACTTTTCAAAATCACAGGGGCGAGACCCAATGCTTCGAAGCCCTCACCTTCATCTTCATCCCTTACTTCGTCATCTACATCGACTTCATCTGCCAAATGAATGATAACATTCTCAACTTCATCTTCTTCGACTACATCCACTGCCAGTGGTAAATCAGCTAATTGTTTTTCGGTTTCTGTTTGGGCTGGTGCTTCGTTGGCGTTATCAAAAAAACTATCTAAAGGGTTTACATTCGTCATAAAAATCTCATATTTGGTTAAGCGTGTTTGTTCAAAAAAGTTTTAATCCCGCTACATCTCACATCAAATTTATTTGTGGGATTAAAGCCCCTCTTTCATAAAGAGGGGTTGGGGAGATTAAAAATGTCAAATAAATAACAAGTATCGCCCATCAGCGATATCAAAATTTTTTGGCTAAAAGCAAACACGCAAACCAAAACTGCTCAATCAAGCGAGTTTTATATGATTTATAAAGAAGAAATGTCTAACACTATTTAAAACAAATAATGTTTATTATCAAATGGTTAATAGTAATGATTAAAAATCATCCTGACCATTTACAAGGACAGTCGTCTAAAATGTTATGACAAACGTGATGTTGATAATATTTGGAAATTAACTTCTGCTAGCTGATTTAATCGCTAGAAAAGTTTCAATGACCTAAAATAACATAGAAACATGACGTTGCTGTAAGCGTATTATGTGAATCATAAAATCACCCAGCATCATCAAAATTGCCGTTCGGATACTTTTGGTTAAGCTTAAATTATATCTGCTTAAATAAAAGTTATCATTGGCACAAGGCGGGGTATTTATAAATTAGCCAATCCAATCAATTACTAAATTATTGGACAAAAAAAGAGTAACCCCACTAGCACATCTTCGGCACACTCAGGAACTGCTACCGTTGCTACCTTCCGGTCCTGGCGGGGTTCGCAGTCGCAAGTTGCGAAGCTACCAATGGGATTACCGAGGTGAAATTATATAGATAAACTTTGATATAAGCAAGCGGTTTTTCACAACCGTCTAAAAATATTGGCTGTATGCCCAATTTTAATAGGACTTACGCAAATTTTGAATTTATCTTACTGAATTAAAGACACTAGACCCCTGCCTACGCAGGGGTGACGAGTAAATTACAAATATTCCGTCATTCCTGCGAATGCAGGAATCCAGTGTCTTTTGCGTAAGTCCTATTTAAATTAAAACCATCAAATGCCTAGCAAGAAATCTGTAAATAATCGGCAATTTTTTTACCTTTCTTGCACAAATCCCCCCTAGCAATTTGCCCCAATAATTTTTACAATTTTATAAATTGTTACAATTTTACCCAACCTAATAAAAGGAAATTTTATGACTATGTTAAAAAAACTTGCCCTAACCAGTGCCTTAGCCCTCACGACCCTTACCAGCCTACCTGCCACCGCCATGCCAACAGGAAACGCCATGACTACCAACACCCTTAATTATGGTTTGCTAAACTTTTCCGCCTCTGCCAGTCGCAAAGTCGATAACGACCAAATCAATGCCAGCCTCAATAAAACCGTACAAAACAAATCGAGCAGTGAAGTGGCTAACCAAATCGCCAAAACTCTGAACCAAGCGGTGAGCATTGCCAAAAAATACCCAAATGTGCAAGTCACCACTGGCAACCAATCAACTTACCCACAATATGATAAAAATCAAAAAATCATCGGTTGGATAGGCAATGCCAATCTTAATCTAAAAAGTACCGATACCGTAGCGACCAGTAAACTCATCGCAGAATTACAGTCATTTATGACCATGGATAATTTAAACTTTTCAGTATCTGATGAGTTACAAAAAAAAGTCGAAAAAGAATTGACCATTGAGGCTTCTAAAGAATTCCAAGAGCAAGCCAAAGCCTTGCTTCCTGTGTGGAACGCCCGTGATTATCAACTAGTCAATCTTGAGTTTAACCAAAGCGGTGGCTCATACGGTCGAGCCTACGCCCAGCCTGTGATGATGATGGCGGAAGCTGGCTCTGCCAAAGTCGCTGACCAAAACTTCCAAGCAGGTGAAAGTACCCTGTCAGTGACCGCAAATGGTCAAGTACAGTTGGTGAAATAATACTCCATACTAAACAAAAAATCGGTCTATATTGACCGATTTTTTGTTTATAAATTGATGTTAATTTTTATTTTTTTATACCACGGCAACGCATCGTAGGCTTTTTTGGCTTCTGCCATCGCTTTACGTTGTTTTTGAATGGCAATGTTATTGGGCAAAATTTGCAGTTGGCGACTAGTCGAAGCCACGACTTCCCCTTTGATATTTTCGACTTCAACCGTCAAGGTATAGGTATTGGGGTCTAAGGTATCGGTTTCGATGGCAACTTGATGTTCTTGACTGGTCGATAAATGCTTACCATTTAGCCGATAGACCAGCCTATCCCCTGCTCGTAGGCGTGGACGTAATTGCACATCAACCGCAATCGGCTGTACCACTCGGCGATATGCCATATTCGGAGCTGGACTGAGCAAAGTCAGCTGATAATCGCCTCGTTGACTTACCTTCACGATGGGGGCAGATAACGGCTGATTATTAGCATTGATGCCATTATTTGTGTTTACCACGGCTTCGACCATTTCATTTTCAACAGTTTGCTTTGTGGTTTCAGCAATTGGGGCTTGAGTGGCTAAACTTTGCGTATTTTGTGTCGCAGGAGGAGCATTACGCCCCAATTGGTCTAAGACTTTGAGCTGTTGGGTACTTTGAGCATATTGGTAGGCGATATTGGGATTGTCGGTATACACGACACTGCCATCCGCTTTGATGGTTTTATACACTTCTGCCCAACTTAGGCTCATTGGGCTAATTAGGTTGATACAACCAAGCGTGGTGATGGCTAAATAACGAAATGTGTTTGCCATTGGGATTATTCCTATTGTTTTTTATCATAGCAAAATAAAATTTTCGCCTTATTTTAGCATGAATTTTTGTTGAACAAACTGTTTGGCATAAAAAAACCCAACTCACGCAGAGTCGGGTTTTTCAAAGATTTTGACCGATTAACAGCTGTAGTACATATCAAATTCGATTGGATGTACTGATACGTTATAACGCTCAACTTCTTCTTTTTTCAAGTCGATGTAAGCATCCAACATTTCTTTAGTGAACACGCCACCTTTTAGCAAGAACTCATGGTCGTCTTTTAATGCTTGTAGAGCGACTTCTAAGTTCTCTGCCACGGTTGGAATCAACGCTTCTTCTTCTGGTGGCAAGTCGTATAGGTTCTTGTCAGCAGCTTCGCCTGGGTGGATTTTGTTTTGGATACCGTCTAGGGCAGCCATCAACAAGGCAGCAAAGCATAGGTATGGGTTACACGCTGGGTCTGGGAAACGAGCTTCGATACGTTTGGCTTTTGGGCTAGACACGTAAGGAATACGGATTGACGCAGAGCGGTTACGTGCTGAGTAAGCCAGTTTAATCGGTGCTTCGTAGTGTGGTACAAGGCGTTTGTAGCTGTTGGTTGATGGATTGGTAATCGCATTCAACGCACGAGCGTGCTTGATGATACCACCGATAGCGTACAATGCAGTTTCTGATAGGCCTGCGTATTCGTCACCAGCAAAGGTGTTTTTGCCATCTTTTTGGATTGACAAGTGAACGTGCATACCTGAACCATTGTCACCTACCATTGGTTTTGGCATAAAGGTCGCAGTTTTGCCGTATTCGTGTGCGACGTTGTGTACCGCATATTTGAATTGTTGTACTTCGTCTGCTTTGCGTACTAGGGTGTTGAATGATACACCGATTTCTAGCTGACAAGAAGCAACTTCGTGGTGGTGAACTTCGACACGACCTTCGCCCATGATGGCTTCAACAGCGGCACACATATCGGCGCGCATATCTTGTGAGCTATCAACGGGTGGGACTGGGAAGTAACCGCCTTTGACACGTGGACGGTGAGCGTAGTTACCGCCTTCCATTTCTTTGTCAGTTGACCATGCTGCTTCGTCCGCA
This sequence comes from Moraxella sp. TY6, assembly GCF_048551375.1. Lineage (NCBI taxonomy): Bacteria > Pseudomonadati > Pseudomonadota > Gammaproteobacteria > Moraxellales > Moraxellaceae > Moraxella > Moraxella sp. TY6. The sequence goes on from NZ_JBLYZJ010000003.1 coordinate 139,964, forward strand.
GAAATGGTATGTCTTGCGCCTGACATATCGATTGACCATTTTACATCGTCAAATACGAAGAATTCTGGCTCTGGGCCGAAGAATGCTGTGTCACCGATACCTGTTGATTTTAGGTATTCTTCAGCACGGCGTGCGATAGAACGTGGGTCACGGTCATAACCTTGCATGGTTGATGGCTCGATAACGTCACAAGTCACGACAACGGTAGTTTCACGGAAGAATGGGTCGATAAATGCAGTTTCGGCATCTGGCATCAAAATCATGTCAGAGGCTTCAATGCCTTTCCAACCTGCGATTGATGAACCGTCAAACATTTTGCCTTCTTCAAAAATGTCTTCATCCATGCTACTCGCTGGGTAGCTTACGTGTTGTTCTTTACCCTTAGTATCAGTAAAGCGAAAATCCACCCACTTGGCTTCGCTTGATTTGATTAAATCTAAAAATTTATTTGACATAATACCTGTTCCTTTTGCACTAAAAAATAAAAAAACCTTTCGCCACTTTATACCCTTTTTGGTTTGCTGACAAGGGTAAAATTCAGCATTTTTTATCATAACATTGATACAAATTTGCAAATGCTACTTTGAAAAAAAGACGCTTGACCCCTGCATTCGCAGGGGTGACGAAACTTAAAAAAATCGCCATTCCCACGAATGTGGGAATCCAGTGTCTTTTTATGCAAGTCCTAATTAAGTAAGCTATTATAATCATTTCAATTTATATGCCAATTTGTCATTGGCTATTTATTAAAAATATAAATATTTGAAAAATAAGCTATTTTTATAAAAATATTTTTCATGCATATCATATTCCCACATTTTTCTCATTTTTTTATCAATTAAGTTTACGTTAAATCTGTAAACTTTTTCAATTTTATAAATAAAATGCACCTTTTTGATGATTTTAATTTCTAAAAAATCTATTTTGGTGCAAAATTGCTATTTCTTGGTTGATTTGGCGATATTTTTGGGAAATTTTGCGTATTTTTGGGGATAAGTTAACAAAATCATTAACTAAGGCTTTTTTTGTTACGATTTTTTGTCTAAACTGTAGCGTTTATTTGGTGTTAACGCATGATGGGAGAACTGGTATGAACCCAGTATATATTACCTTTGCATTATATCTGCTGGTAGTGCTAGGGATTGGCTTTGTGGCGTATTTTGCCACTCGCAATTTTGATGATTATATCTTGGGCGGTCGTAGCCTCGGTAGCTTTGTGACAGCAATGTCGGCAGGGGCTTCGGATATGTCTGGCTGGCTGTTAATGGGCTTACCCGGTGCGATTTATGTGTCTGGGCTGAGTGAGTCGTGGATTGCGATTGGCTTGGTGATTGGGGCGTATTTTAACTGGCTGTTGGTAGCAGGTCGCCTGCGTGTGCATACCGAGTTTAATAATAATGCGTTGACCTTACCCGAATATTTTCATCATCGTTTTGGCGGTGGATTGGCGGATGGTAATCGGCTAATTAAAATCGCTTCGGCTTCGATTATTTTATTTTTCTTTACCATTTATTGTGCGTCAGGCATTGTGGCTGGGGCAAGGTTGTTTGAAAGCCTGTTTGAGATTGACTATAGTACAGCGATGTGGCTTGGGGCGTTTGCGACCATTATTTATACCTTTATTGGGGGCTTTTTGGCGGTCAGCTGGACGGATACCATTCAAGCCAGTTTGATGATTTTTGCCCTGTTATTTGCCCCTATTATGGTGTATTTGAATTTGGGTGGAATGGATGAAATTCATTCAGCCATTGCGATGGCAAGTCAAGCCAATACCAAAAACTACGCCAATGTATTATTTGGCACGTCATTTGTTGGTATTATTTCGGCGGCAGCGTGGGGCTTGGGTTATTTTGGACAACCGCATATTTTGGCTCGTTTTATGGCGGCTGATACGGTGAAATCCTTGACCAATGCACGCCGTATTGGTATGACGTGGATGATTTTGTGTTTAGCAGGTGCGGTGGCTGTGGGCTATTTTGGTTTGGCTTATATGACAGTGCATCCTGACCAAACAGCGATTTTAAAAGATAATAACGAGCGTATTTTTATTGGTTTAGCTCAATTATTGTTTAATCCTTGGATTGTCGGGGTGGTGTTATCAGCGATTTTGGCAGCGGTGATGAGTACGTTAAGTTGTCAATTATTGGTGTGTTCAAGTGCGATTACTGAGGACTTTTATAAGGGCTTTATCCGCCCCAATGCCAGTCAAAAAGAATTGGTATGGATTGGGCGTGGGATGGTGCTAGCGGTGTCGTTGGTGGCGATTGTGATTGCCCAAAACCCAAATAGCAAAGTGCTTGGCTTGGTATCGTATGCGTGGGCAGGCTTTGGGGCGGCGTTTGGTCCTGTGGTGCTGTTGTCGCTATTTTGGAAACGCATGACCAATGCTGGGGCGTTGGCAGGTATGATTATTGGTGCGTTGGTGGTGATTGCGTGGAAACCTGTGACTGGTAGTAGCTTATATGAGATTGTTCCCGGTTTTATTTTGGGGCTTATCAGTATTGTAGTGGTGTCACGTTTGACCAAAGTGCCAACGGAGGTCGTCAATCGATTTGACCAAGCCAATGAAGCGTTTTTAAAGGCAAAATAAAGCACATAATATGACTATATAGTCACACATTTATGTAAATATTGTGGCTATATAGTTGCCAAACCATTAATTTTTCTTTATGCTTATGACAGTTTTATGAGAAATGTTTGTTAATTTATTGATGTTTTTGACAAAAAATCAATGCCCTCATAAGAAGCAATACCTACATGGTAGTTTTTTTGTGTTAAATGGAGTTTTCTATGTCTGCTAAAATCAATACATTAGCCCTTGCTGTGGCTACCCTTTCTGTTACTTCTATCAGCCATTCGGCAGGTCTTGACCGTTCAACCCAACCTAGCTGGGCATTCACTCAAGATGGTACGTTTGCTTATATCGAGCATATCACCATTGACCCAACAATTGCAGGACATGATGCCAAAGCCCCAGCTTCTGCCACGAGCTATCAAACAGGCAAGCCAGTATCAGATATGGCAGAAGATTATCACTTCCTAAACTTTGGTGCAAAAGCGGATGTAAATGACCGTGTTAGCCTTGGTGCATACTTTGACCAACCTTGGGGAGCGGATGTTCAATTTACAGGCGATAATAACTTCGTTGGTGCACCAACCAATGTTATCAATGGTCTTTATGCTCAAACAACCAAAGCGTTAAATGATGCAGGTTTACCTGTAACTATTAATAATGCAACTGACTTACAAAATACCATTAGTGATATTAATAATCAAATTACTGCAGGTAAAACCCAACTTGCTACGGCACAAAATACACTTGACCAATTATTAAAAGTTTCTAATCCTACCACACAACAACAAGCCCAAATCACAGGATTACAGACCGCTATCACAACTGGCACTGCCAATCTACAAAAAGGGCAAACCACTTTGACTCGCTTAGGAGCAACCCAAGCAACCACAAATAGCTTGGCTAAAATCCAAGGCGGTACAAATGTCACCGTTAGTAGCCAAAACTTTACAGGATTGGTGGGTGTCAAACTCGGTGAAAAGAAAAACATCCAAGTATATGGTGGTCCTGCGATTCAAAAACTAGAAGGCGATATTCACTTACGTGGCAATGCCTATGCAGCCGCTTCAGGGTATGATGAAACAATTCCATCAAGCACGGGTTATGGTTGGGTCGCAGGGGTCGCTTATAGCAAACCTGAAATTGCTCTAAAAGCATCGCTAACTTACCGTTCAGAAATCGACCATGATACCAATATGGTTGAATACTACCCAATGGCCCCTTTAGCCAGTGGTGGTAGCTTATCTAGCCGTCAAATCAATAACGTAACTGTAACCACGCCAGAGTCCATTAATCTTGACTTCCAAACAGGTTTAAACCATACCACGTTATTAACTGCAAAAGTACGTTATGTGCCTTGGAGCGAATTTAAAGTAACCCCTAAACTTTACAATGCCGTATCAAAAACAGCCAAAGACCCTGCAACAGGTCAACAACTGTACCCTAATGGGCTAGATTTATTATCATATTCTGATGATGCGTGGTCAGCCGAAGTGGGTATTGGTAAAAAACTTAGCCCAAAATGGGGGGTTTCTGGCTCAGTGGGTTGGGATAGTGGTGCAGGCAATCCTGTAACCTCATTAGGTCCAGTCGAAGGTAACTGGAACGTGGGCTTGGGTGCAAAATATAACATTACCCCAGAATGGTCTGTTTCTGCTGGTGCAAAATATTTGATGTTTGGTGATGCTAAAGCCAAACTACCTACTGGCACTTTGGTGGGTGATTTTGCTGATAATGATGGTTTTGTATATGGTCTACGCCTATCGTATCAAAAGAAATAATTTTTAAGCCATTTAACAAACTTTTTAACAGCCCCTTAACCGATTAAGGGGCTTTTTTATCGGATAAAACACTATCCATTTAACAAATTTGTTGTCTGTTTTTCACCTCTTTAAAGTCAGAACATGATAAAATATGTTACTGATTTATCAGCAAACTTTCTAAAAAGTAAACATTTCATTTTTATACACACTCAACTTATCCCAAAGTTAAAGTTGTAGGGGCGTAACACTTATGCCCTTTTACGATAATAGAAATTGGGATTAGTATTACACTAAAATAAGGAAATATTTTATGTCATTTAAACTTCGCTCATTATTTGTTGCCGTGGCAGGTATCTCTGCTTTTTCAGCTCACGGTGCAGGGCTTGACCGCTCAACCCAACCGAGTTGGGGCTTGACCCAAGATGGTACGTTTGCTTATGTTGAACATATCACTATCAGCCCTGAAGTCGCAGGCAAGGATAGTGCAAGCAAATCCACAGGCAATATGAGTGAAGATTATAACTTCTTGAATTTTGGGGCAAAAGCGGACATTAATGACCGTGTCAGCATTGGGGCATTCTTTGACCAACCGTGGGGAGCGGATGTTCAATTTAAAGGCGATAATAACTTTGTGTCACCTACCGTAGATAAACTACAAGACACTGTCACAGCCGTTACACAACGTGTTAATAAAACGCAACTTGACCTCATTCAACAATATACACCTGCAGTACAAGCAGGAAAAATGACCCAAGCTGATTTGAAGAAATTGATTGCTAGTAAAATAGCCAATGAGTCGATTGGTGTGAAAGCTGTTGCCTCAACTGTTGGCGAAGGCACAAGCGTCACTGTAAGTAGCCAAAATGCCACCCTAGTTGGTGGAATAAAATTGGGTAAAAACAATAACTTCCAAGTATATGCAGGCCCTACTATCCAAAAACTTGAGGGTGATATTCATTTACGTGGGATGGCATATGGGGTATTGTCTGGCTATGATGCTTATATCCCAAATAGCAACGCTTATGGTTGGTTAGCAGGGGTCGCCTATAGTAAACCAGAAATTGCCCTAAAAGCATCCCTAACTTACCGTTCAGAAATCGACCATGATGCAACATTTGATGAAAGTATCCCTGAATCAACTGCCACCGCTCTGACTGGTTTTACAGGCTCGCCAGTTGCTCTACCCCATAGTTTTTCACAAAAAGCTACCATCACTACCCCAGAGTCATATAATTTAGACTTTCAAACAGGGCTAAATCCCACCACCCTTTTGACTGCCAAAGTACGCTATGTACCTTGGGGTGATTTTAAAGTCACACCACCTGCTTATCATAGCTTAGCAAAAAACCTTGGGAAAAACCTAAATATCGTTGATTACTCAGATGATGCGTGGACAGCCGAAATCGGTCTTGGTAAAAAACTAAGTCCAAAATGGGCGGTATCAGGCTCGGTTGGTTGGGACAGTGGTGCAGGTAATCCTGCTTCGTCACTAGGTCCAGTCGAAGGTAACTGGAACGTAGGATTGGGTGCAAAATACAACATCACCCCAGAATGGTCAGTTTCTGGTGGGGCAAAATACCTAATGTTTGGTGATGCCACTGCTCAATTACCAGACCATGCTACCAATGTTGGTGAATTTGCTGATAACGATGGCTTTGTCTATGGCTTGCGTCTAACTTATCAAAAGAAATAATGTGTAACCCATATAAGTGCCAAATAAAAACCCACAATTTTGTGGGTTTTTGCATGTTATTTAGCAAATTTTTTGGCAAAATAAACCAATCAATCATTGCCCACAGACTTTAGTCCCAACATATCTAGCAACGCCATCATGCTGGCAGACATGGTAATATTCGGGTTGGTAACAACACCCAAATAACGCTGTAATTCAATCGGTGTTTCCATATTCACAGGTTGCAGGTCTTGATTAATCAGGGTCTGTGGTAGCACTGACCACCCCAGCCCCACCGACACCAACATCCGAATCGACTCCAGTGGATTGGTACTCATGGTGGCATACGGTTTCAAATTATGTTTGGCAAACTCCGCTAACGTAATCTGACTGGTAAAGGTATTGGCAGCAGGCAAAATTGCTGGATAATTGGCAAGTTGCTCAAGGCTGACATTTAGTTTTTGAGCCAATGGCGACAGTGTGCCTGTCACAAAATACAAGGGGTCAGACCATAGCATATGATAGTTCAAACGCTTGTCATACACAGGTGGTAATGTCATAAATGCCACTGATAGCTCGCCATCTAACACCGCTTTATGAGCTTGCTCTGAATCAACAAAATGCACTTCTAACTGTACCGCAGGGTAGCTTTGGATAAACTGTTTTAGCACCGCAGGCAGATGGTGTAAGCCGATGTGATGACTTGTACCAATGACCAATTTACCTGATACGGTTTGTTGACGATTTTTTAGGTTAATTTTAAGATTATCATAGTCATCTAGCCAGCGTTTGGCATGGGGAATTAAATCATGGGCAGCTTGGGTTGGGATAATGCCACGTCCTACCGTATCAAACAAGGTGACATCAAATTCATCTTCTAAGTTTTTGATACGTTTACTCACGGCAGGTTGGGTGATGAATAACTTGTCAGCAGCTTGGGAAATACTGCCTGTTTGCATGACTGCCAAAAACGTATTAAGATTGGTAGTATTCATTTGTTTCCTTTTCCTCGTTTATCAACCTAAAAATCCATCATCTAAAGAGGGTATTTTAGTATAAATAAAAGTTTTAACTGTCAAATTATATATTAATTATGATTATATGACTTACAAATTGATAACACAAGCATTTATATCAGCTTAATTTACACAAAAAAAACGATTGTTATAGCCATAACAATCGTTTAAAAAAATCTTCAATAAATCAAGTAAAATAGCCATCAAGCTCTTCTATTTCATATGCTTCTAGCAATTCATCATAACTCACAGAAAAACTGTCAAAATATACTTGTGGTAAAGCGTCTTCGCCATTTTCTTCTTCACTAATATAAGTCACGCCATCGGCATACTCTGCCATTTTTTCGCCAAATGCTTTTGTTGTGTCGTTATCTTTTTTACCCACAACAACAATTTCATCAATACCCCCATACTCCATAACCATATCAATGGCATTGATACACTTTTCACAGTCAGGCTTTACAAAAACTGTTACATAGGAAGACATAAGATTATCCTTTTTTGACATTAAACTTGATTAAATATCATAACAACTCCGATATTATCAATATAAACAATAGTCAACGTGATTTCAAATTATTTCGACTAAACAACAACCACATTGATTCCAAAAAATTCTCAAACATATAAAAATCATCAATTAAAATTATGATATTTGTCTGCTATAATTATGGCATCTAACTGATATAAAATAACGAATAGGATGTAGCTATGACAGCCAAAACATTATACGACAAACTTTGGCAAGACCACTTGGTCATTCAACGTGATGACGGCTCAAGCCTAATCTATATTGACCGTCACCTATTGCACGAAGTCACCAGCCCACAAGCCTTTGAGGGCTTACAACTGGCTGACCGCAAGCCTTGGCGTCTTTCTGCTAATGTGGCAACACCCGACCACAACGTCCCCACTACTACCACTGAACGTAGCAAAGGTGTGAGTGGGATTAAAGATGATGTATCACGCCTACAAGTGCAAACCCTTGATGAAAACTGTGAAAAATTTAATATCACCGAATTTACCATCAATGATGTGCGTCAAGGTATCGTCCATGTCGTAGGCCCAGAGCAGGGTTTGGTACTACCCGGAATGACGGTGGTTTGTGGCGACTCGCACACAGCCACGCATGGGGCGTTGGGCTGTTTGGCTCATGGGATTGGCACGAGTGAAGTCGAACACGTGCTTGCTACCCAATGCCTTGTACAGAAAAAAATGAAAAATATGCTGATTAAAGTCGATGGCAAATTGGGGCAAGGCGTTACACCAAAAGATGTCGTGCTTGCCATTATCGCCAAAATCGGTACAGCAGGCGGTACAGGTCATGCCATTGAGTTTGGCGGGCAAGTATTCCGTGATATGAGCATGGAAGGTCGTATGACCGTGTGTAACATGGCGATTGAAGCAGGGGCAAGGGTCGGTATGGTCGCTGTTGATGATACTACCATTGAATATGTCAAAGGTCGTCCGTATGCCCCAACTGGCGAGAACTGGGATAAAGCCGTTGCTTATTGGAAAACGCTAAAATCCGATGATGATGCGGTATTTGATACCGTGATTGAGATGGATGGTAGCAAGATTGCCCCACAAGTGTCATGGGGAACATCGCCTGAGATGGTGGTGGATATTACCCAAAATGTGCCAACGCTTGCCGATGCCAAAGATGAGGTACAAAAAGACGCTTGGACTCGTGCCTATGAGTATATGGGCTTGACCGCAGGACAGCCGATTAGTGATATCAAGGTTGACCGTGTCTTTATCGGTTCATGTACCAATTCTCGCATTGAAGACTTACGTGACTCTGCCAGTGTGATTAAAGGTCGTAAAGTCGCTGATAGTGTCAAAGAAGCGATTGTAGTCGCAGGGTCTGGACTGGTGAAGCAACAAGCCGAAGCTGAGGGCTTGGATAAAATCTTTATCGAGGCAGGCTTTGAATGGCGTGAACCGGGGTGTTCGATGTGTTTGGCGATGAATGCGGATAAATTACAGCCCAAAGAACATTGTGCCAGTACCTCAAACCGTAATTTTGAGGGTCGTCAAGGCAATGGCGGACGCACACATTTGGTATCACCAGCGATGGCGGCAGCGGCGGCGATTGCAGGGCATTTTGTTGATGTTAGAAATTTTTAAGGAAAAACCATGACCCCCTACACCACCCAACAAGGCATTGTTTGCCCACTTGACCGTTCAAATGTTGATACTGACTTAATCATCCCAAAGCAATTTTTGAAATCTATCAAACGTACAGGCTTTGGCGTAAACCTATTTGACGAACTACGTTATATGGACGAAGGTTATATCGGACAAGATATCAGCAAACGCCCCATTAACACCGACTTTGTGTTAAACCAACCTCGCTATCAAGGTGCGACTATTTTATTAGCACGTGAAAACTTCGGCTGTGGCTCTAGCCGTGAACACGCTCCTTGGGCGTTGGAAGAATACGGCTTTCGTACCGTGATTGCTCCGAGCTTTGCTGATATTTTCTTTAACAACTGCTTTAAAAACGGTATGTTACCTGTGGTGTTAAGCGAAACGGACGTGGATGAATTGTTTAACGAGTGTTTTGCCAATGAGGGTTATCAATTAACCGTAGATTTGCAAAAGCAAGTCGTCATTGCACCATCGGGCAAAGAATATGGCTTTGAAGTCGATGCGTTTCGTAAGCATTGTTTGTTAAATGGGTTGGATGATATTGGTTTGACCTTGCAAGAAAGCGATACCATTAAAGCGTTTGAAGAAAAAGCGAAGACGGATAGACCTTGGGTTTTTGGGTAATAAAGGAAAATTAAAATGACAAAATTAATCGCAGTATTAAAAGGTGACGGCATTGGTCCAGAGATTATCGGACAAGCCGTCAAAGTATTAGACAAACTCATCGAGCAAGGCTTAGATGCCCGTTACGAATACGCCGACTTAGGTGGTATTGCCTACGACAATCACGGCTCACCCTACCCTGCCCCCACCCAAGAACTTTGCCGTAAAGCCGATGCCGTGCTATTGGGTGCAGTCGGCGGTCCAAAATACGACACGCTTGACCGCCCACTGCGTCCCGAGCGTGGCTTACTTGCCATTCGCAAAGACTTGAACCTTTTTGCCAATCTACGCCCTGCTATTTTGTACAAAGAACTCGCTAATGCATCAACCTTAAAGCCTGAAGTCGTTGCTGGCTTGGATATCTTGATTGTGCGTGAGCTGACAGGCGATATCTATTTTGGTGAGCCACGAGGCATCCGCACGCTTGAGAATGGCGAGCGTGAGGGATTTAACACCATGAAATACAGCGAATCAGAAATTCGCCGTATCGCCAAAGTCGCCTTTGAATCCGCTCAAAAACGCAACAAAAAACTCTGCTCAGTGGATAAAGCCAATGTGCTAGAAACCACCGAACTTTGGAAAGAAATCTTCACCGAAGTCAGCAAAGATTACCCAGATGTTGAACTATCGCACATGTATGTTGACAACTGTGCCATGCAATTGGTCAAGAATCCCAAACAATTTGACGTGGTAGTGACTGGCAATATCTTTGGCGATATCCTATCTGACCAAGCCAGTATGCTGACAGGCTCAATCGGTATGCTACCATCCGCTAGCCTTGATGAAAATGGCAAAGGACTATACGAACCCTCACACGGTTCTGCCCCTGATATCGCAGGACAAAACAAAGCCAATCCCCTAGCGACTATTTTGTCATTAGCCATGCTGTTACGTTACAGCCTCAATGATGAAGCCCGTGCCAAACAAGTCGAAAATGCGGTACAAAAAGTGCTTGAACAAGGTCTGCGGACAGGTGATATTTATGAAGCAGGTACAACATTGGTAAGTTGTAGTGAGATGGGTGAAGCGGTGGTTGCTAATCTTGGCTAAAACCATGAATCGCTCACGCTATTGCCTCCAAATCCGCTATAATGCCGTTTTTATTAGGTTAAATAGGGTAATAATAGACTAATGTACTCAATTCACCATGAACCGCATTTTAGCAATCGCAATAACTGGCTACGAGCCACGGTATTGGGGGCAAATGATGGGCTAATTTCCACCGCCAGTCTGCTGATGGGCGTAGCCGCCGCCAATGTCAATGAGCAAACCTTGCTACTCACAGGCGTTGCCTCGTTGATTGCAGGGGCGATTAGCATGGCGGCAGGGGAATATGTGTCGGTATCTTCGCAAGCAGACACCGAAAAAGCCGACCTTGCCAAAGAAGCCCACGAGTTAGAGCATAATGCTGAGCGTGAACTTATCGAGCTGACCACTATCTATCAGCAACGAGGCTTAACGCCCCAACTGGCTCACCAAGTGGCAGTGGCATTGACCGCTCACAATGCCCTCGAAGCCCATGCACGTGACGAAATCGGTCTGACTGAAACAGGCAGTGCCAATCCATTACAAGCCTCGTTAGCGTCTGCGGTATCCTTTATCCTTGGGGCGTTATTGCCTGTGCTGTGCGTGTGGTTATTGCCCAAAACCAGTCTGTTGGTGGGACTCGGAGCGACCACCTTGGTGGGGCTTGGGTTGTTGGGTTGGTTATCGGCAAAACTCGGTGGGGCAAACCCCTTACCTGCGGTGATTCGTATCGTGGTTTGGGGCGTGGTGGCATTGGTGGCGACCAGTTTGATTGGGGAATTGTTTGGGGTAAAAACTGGTTAATATAACGGTAGGCAACACCCTTTAACAATGGCATAATACGCCTCTCTTTATCCTTGTAATCTCACTTCATTATGCCAAACATTCAACACGCTTCTTCTTTGGGTAAAATACTTTCTCACTTTTCTCAAAAACGCCCTGTCAACGCCTATTGGCTATTGCCAATTGTGGCATTATTTTTAGTGTTCACAGGTAACGATGGCTTTTTTGCCCAAATCAACAAGGTTTATCCAATTGCCAGTCATATCGGCTTTACCTTATCGGTGGCGATGGTGCTATTTGGCGTGTTGTTGCTGTTGATGTGGCTATTTAGTTATCGCTTTACCCTCAAATTTGTGTTGGTATTTTTGTTGATGGTGGCAAGCATTACAGGCTATTTTACCGACACTTACGGCACGGTATATGACACCACCATGTTACAAAATGCCATGCAAACCGATAAAGCTGAAAGTTCAGATTTGTTTAACATCCTGTTTTTAATGCGAATTTTATTATTGGGCGTATTGCCAAGTTGGGCAATTTTACGCCAAAAAGTATATTTTCCTCGTTTTAAACACGCTATTTTACAACGCTTAGGGGTTTTTGTTGCCAGTTTAGCCTTGATTGGCTTGCCGATTGTGGCTCAAAGTAAACAATTTGCCTCGTTTTTTCGTGAACATAAACCGATTCGTTTTTATACCAATCCTGTCACGCCCATTTATGCAGTGGGGAAACTCGCCAGTCTTGAATATAAAAAATTGACCATTCCCAAAGACACCATCATGCACGCCAAAGACGCAACCCAAGCGACTTCACCTACCCAACGCAAGCCAAAATTGGTGGTGTTTGTGGTCGGCGAAACTGCCCGTGCTGACCATGTCGGACAAAATGGTTATAGCCGTAATACCTTTCCGCAAATGAGCAAAACCGCTGGTGTGACCAACTTTGCTCAAGTCACTGCCTGTGGTACGTCCACGGCTTATTCTGTGCCATGTATGTTTAGCTATGTAGGGGCAAAGGATTATGAAGTGGATATGGCGAATTATAATGAGAATGTGTTGGAAACGTTAAATCGCCTTAAAATCAATGTGTTATGGCGTGATAATAATTCTGACTCCAAAGGTGTGATGGATAGACTGCCAAAAAATGCCTATTTTAATTATAAAGAAGCCCCCACCAATACGCTGTGTAACACCAATGAATTTAAAGAATGTCGTGATGTCGGTATGCTCGTGGGGCTAGATGAATATGTCAAACAGCATCAAGGGCAAGATGTGCTGATTGTGCTACACCAAATGGGCAATCACGGCCCTGCGTATTTTAAGCGATATGACAAAGCCTTTGAGCAATTTACCCCTGTCTGTCAAACCAATGAACTTGCCAAATGCCCACCCCAACACGTCATCAATGCCTATGACAATGCCCTGCTTGCCACCGATGATTTCTTGGCAAAAACCGTCAACTGGCTGACTGGCTATGATACGTCACACCAAGTCGCTATGCTATATGCCAGTGACCACGGTGAAAGTCTAGGTGAAAAAGGCGTTTATCTGCACGGTATGCCTAATGCCATCGCCCCAGTCGAGCAGAAACACATTGCCTCGATGTTTTGGGCAGGGCAACAGTCAGGTATTCAAGCGGTGGCAAGTGATACCGAATTGAGCCATGATGCCATTACCCCTACCTTGCTAAAATTATTTGATGTTAAAGCGACTGTTGCTGATAACAAAGTGTTATTTATCAAATAATATTTGGCATTTTAACTATTGTAAGCTTTAATCCCCCTTTGAAAAAGGGGACTTTCGCCTCAGCTGAAATGTATTTACTGGAAAAAGCCACTCCTTTTGTAAAGAGGGGGTTGGGGGAGATTCAAAAAATGGCAAATTATTTAAAGGATATTTCAGTGACCCCATCCCCTTTTGTCAAACAATGGCGATTTGAAACTCTACTGGCATCGGGGGGTGCAATTCTCGCTACACTATTTATTGAACATAGCTCACTGGACGTTGCCGTTAGTCAATGGTTTTATCAAGGTAATAGACAATGGTTGATTGATAAGTCTGCACATTTACCCGATTGGATTTTTTATACAGGTATCAAACGCTTACTAATTGTTTTTGAAGTGTATATCATTTTGGCATGGTTACAGCGAGTATTGCTGGCAAAAAAACCACAACATCGACTTGCCCAGCCGTTTACCCAACCACTTAAATTATTTCGCCCATTACAAAATTTTAGCCAACAAGAATTGTGTTATTTAGCCGTAACGATGATTGTCGTGCCAAGCGTGGTTGCAACGCTAAAAGCTGTGACCAATGTCCCCTGCCCCAGTCATTTACAAATCTTTGGCGGTGAGTTTGCATATTTAAGCCTTTGGCAAGATATCGTCAGTGGCTCTGGGCAAAAGTGCTTCCCTGCCGCCCATGCCAGCTCAGGTTTTGCCTTGTATGCTTGGGCATTTTTACCCAGTCTTGCCAAAAAACGTTGGCAAATTGCCATCGCTGTGACTGTGTTGGCATGGCTGATGGGGGGCTATAAAATGGCGATTGGCGACCATTTTTTGAGCCATACCCTTGTGTCGATGTGCCTTGGTTGGGCGATTGGCGGAGGTTGTGCATGGCTGATGTTTAAGAAATAGGAGTTTACCCCTTTTTTCCACATTTGTTACGACATTTCAAAAAAACATGACTGTTAGGTTTACATTTTTTTTATGAATCTTATGCAAGTTTTGATTGCAAATTTTGCAAATTCCTCTAAGATAGGTTTTTATGCGTAATGTTTTGTAAAAACTTTGTTACGTTTTACAAGGATTTAACGCCATCTATTAATTTTGAGCCTGTATTCATACCATCACATTTGCTCGCCATGGGATGAATGCAGGTTATTTATTTGACAAGTGACTGCTGTGATAGCGTAATGCTAGGATGCAAGTGGAGGTTTTATGTCGTTGCATGATATCGTCAATGCCATTAATGACTGGGTATGGAGTCCCGTCTTAATCTATTTATGTTTGTTGGTGGGATTGTATTTTTCGATTCGTGGTCGATTTTTACAAGTTCGCCATTTTGGACGGATGGTTCGTCTATTGATGGACGGCAAAAGTACCGACCAAGGTGTTTCGTCATTCCAAGCACTTGCTATGTCATTGGCAGGGCGTGTGGGTACAGGTAACATTGCTGGGGTGGCGACTGCCATTACCTTTGGTGGGCCTGGGGCATTGTTTTGGATGTGGACGGTAGCTTTCTTAGGTGCAAGCACAGCATTTGTCGAGTCAACATTAGCTCAAATTTATAAAGAACGTGATAGCGAAGGTCACTTTGTCGGTGGCCCTGCGTATTATTTTGAGAAAGCCTTGGGTCAAAAATGGTATGGCGTGCTGTTTGCTATTTGTACGATTTTAGCCTGTGGTATTTTGCTCCCCGGTGTACAAGCCAATTCGATTGCTGAAGCCATGACTAACTCAATGGGCATTGCCCCTGCGGTTTCGGCAGCGGTGATTGCAGCGGTACTAGGGTTTATTATCTTTGGTGGGGTCAAGCGTATTGCCTCATCAGCTGAGTTAATCGTACCATTTATGGCGTTGGCGTATATCATTGTGGCATTGGTCATCATCATCATGCACATTGGTCAATTGCCTGAAGTGCTTGGTTTGATTTTGCGTTCAGCGGTTGGTATGGATTCAGCCTTTGGTGCAGTATTGGGCCTAGCGATTCAATGGGGTGTTAAACGTGGCGTATATTCAAACGAAGCAGGTCAAGGTACAGGCCCTCACCCATCAGCTGCTGCCGATGTGTCACACCCTGCCAAACAAGGCTTGGTACAAGCGTTTTCGGTGTATGTGGATACCTTGTTTGTGTGTTCGGCAACAGGCTTTATGCTGATTATCACAGGGATGTATAACGTACAAGACCCAAATAATAAAGAAGCGTTTTTATACAATGGTGTAAAAGGCGTGGTAGCAGGGCCTGGCTATGTGCAGACAGCGATGGAAAACATCATGCCTGGTTTTGGTTCTATCTTCGTGGCGATTGCGTTGTTTTTCTTTGCCTTTACCACCATCATGGCATACTACTACATGGCAGAAACCAATATCCGCTACCTTGGACGTACCCTTAAACTTGATTGGGCAATTCCTGTCCTTAAAGTGGTGATTGTATTGGTGGTGATTTACAGCTGTCTAAAAACCGCTGACCTTGCGTGGGCATTGGGTGACCTAGGTGTTGGCTTGATGGCATGGCTAAACATCATTGGGATTTTGTTTTTACAAAAACCTGCGTTTGCCGCCTTACGTGACTATGAAGCCCAAGTCAAAGCAGGTAAAGACCCAATTTTTGACCCACGAGCGATTGGCATTGACAATGCACCGATTTGGGATGACATCAGTGCCAAATACCGCAAAGAATTTGGTGAACACCCAGACCATGAGCGTTTTGTGCCATAATGGTTAAAAATAAGTTGGTATTCAACACAAACCCCATTGTTTTAGCAATGGGGTTTTTATTTTGGTCTAAATTACGTTTAATTTATGTCCGCTTCATCGGCATTTTAACCAAACCAAATATCGCAATCAGCAATGCCATCACTTGTATTGCCACCAACGTCCCTACCGTCATTTGCCATTGTCCCTGCCGATACGCCAACCCACACGCCCACGCCCCCAATGTCCCACCCAAATAATAAAACATATAATACAACCCAGAGGCAAGTGAACGCCCCTGTTTGACATTCACCGCAATATACGTGATGGTCGCAGATTGGGTGATAAACACCCCAGAAGACATCACCGCCAGCCCCAAAATTACTAGCCACAACGGCTTGGCAAGGGTCAATAACACCCCAATCATGGAGATGACCACCGCCACTCGCACCATCCGAGCCGCCCCATATTGCCCAATCAAACCACTAGCAATCGGTGTCACCACCACGCCTAGCAAATACACCGCAAAAATATTGGCAAGCCCTGCACTGGTCAGCGAATACGGCTTATCGGCAAGGTGCAAATTGATAAAAGTAAAACACCCCACCAACGAAAACAGCACGCACACGCCCAACAGTGAAGCGGTAATCACATAGCGATTGTGCAAATGGCTATGCAACGTGCGAAATGACGCTTGCCAATTGGCATGAGGGACGAAATGCTGTGATTTTGGCAACTGCCACGCCACCCACATCGCCCCCAACAAGGTCATCGCCCCCATCCACAAAAACCCATGTCGCCACCCTATCCATTCATGCAAATGCCCCAAAATAAAGCGTCCCAAAAACCCACCCAACACCGTGCCAGCCACATAAAACGACATCAGTTTTGCCAACGCTTTACCATGATACTCTTCCCCCACATAGGCAATCGTCACCACGGTAATGCCGGGAACTGCCAAACCCTGTACAAACCGCCATAACATCATCATATCCAGTGATTGCGACACACCCATCAACGCAGTGGGAATCCCCATCAGCACAATCGCTGTAATAATCACCTGCCTACGCCCTATCGCATCGGACAACATCCCCATCAAAGGTGACATCAACGCCACCGCCAGCACCGTAGCTCCGACTACCATCCCTGCTTGGGTTTCGGTGGCATGAAAATCCTGCATAATAATCGGCAAAATTGCCTGTATCGAATACACCTGCAAAAAAGCAAACACCCCAATAATGCCAATGGTTAATTGCAATAATAACGTAGGTGACTGACTGGGTGTTGGTGCGGTATTATTGGTATTTGAGGGTTGAAATGGCTGAGATTGAACCGTATCAGCATTGGTTGCGTGGTTGGCAGAAAGTACAGGCATAAGACAAGGGCTATTAATGGCTGAGTAAAAATAAGGCGTTATACTAGCACTTTTCCGCCCTTACCCTCACTAAAATTACATATTCGCCACAACTTAAACTGTCCCTGTGCGTCACAATTGGATAAACTAATTAACCTAAACTCGGGATAAGAAGTATTAACATTTTACCTATAATCCCCCTAAATCCCCCTTTTTCAAAGGGGGACTTGCCCACCTTTTTAGTCTAAGTTATGGGGGTATAGCCCCCTCTTTCGTAAAGAGGGGGTTGGGGGAGATTTAAATGATAAAAATATCAATGACTTATAATTTTTCTTAACCCAAACTCAGGTTAATTAAAAATAATTTCTTCAAAAACAGGACTCCCATGACCACGTTAAAATCCCCTATGCCCCAACCCCTTGCTGATTATTTACACCAGTTGCATCAAGTTATCGTACCATTTTTGGTCGCTCAAGGGCTGACCCCTAACGCCATCAATGCTCGTGAAGCCCTTGCCAATCTGACTCATACCTTTGTCACCGAAGCCCCCACGATGGCAAAAATCTTAGATACAGTGTTGCTCACGCCTAGCACCTTTCGAGGCTATCCAGTACCGCTTCGCTTGTTTATCCCCTCAACGCTTGCCCCTACGAATAAAGACAATCCCACCAACGTGCCAATCTTGGTGTTTTTTCATGGCGGTGGTGGCATGGCAGGCTCGGTGAGTGTGTATGATAAAATTTATAAAAAATTGGCAGATACCACTGGCTATCTGGTGGTCGCCCCAGAATATCGCCTTGCCCCAGAAAACCGCAATCCCTGTGCCATTGAGGATGCTCATGCCGTGTTGCAATTTTTAACACCGACCTTGCAAGCCTTGGGCTACCAAAATAACGGCACACTGATGATAGGCGGTGATAGTGGCGGTGGTGCGATTACCGCCACCTTGGTGCAAGACTGGCTTGCCAATAAAATTGACACCGATTTGGTGATTACCCATCAGTTATTGATTTATGCAGGGCTAGACTACACGCTATCACAGCCATCCATGCAAGAAAACGCCACAGGCTACCTACTTGAAACCAGTAAAGTGCAATGGTATTACGATAATTATTTTAACCGTTATGATGATAGAGAATTGGCTTCGCCTTTTTGGACGGATTTGGCAACCTTGGCACACCACTCGCCCAACACCTTACCCAAAACATTAAATATTTCAGCAGGTTATGACCCATTGCGAGATGAGGATATTGGCTATCACGAGCAGTTATTAAAAGCAGGATTTGACAGCCAATGGGTGCATTTTGCCGATATGCCCCATGCCTTTTTAAATATGGAAAATCTATGTGCCGAGCAATGTCAGCAAATGTATCAAGCGGTTGGGGATTTTGCGAAGAAATACTGATAGTTAAAGCTGGGCGTATGCCATACGCCCATACAAGCTACCTAAGTTCAAAATAAGACTTGACGCAATCATATGATTTTAAAGTAGAATATTCTTAAGGTAAGGTGCGTCATACGCACCTATTAAAGATGTTGCTTTTGAATGGTGCGTATGACGCACTTTACACATGTAAATATGTTTGAAAAATCAGAGATTTATGGATGTTGCTAGCGTTAATTGTTTTAAACCAAATAATTGCTCGGCAAATTGCCAATCACTCTCATCATCAATATCCACCACGCTATATTTTGGCAACACAAACCCAGTCGCATGGCTATGAATACGCTCTTCGGTCAGCCACGCCTGCCGACTACCCCAATAAAACTGCCCTGCATCATAATACGCATGGGGCAAATCTTGGGTGCGTACTTGTTCATTTTGGCTAAACACAGACGTTAACTGATTCTCGGTATCCATCTTGAGTGAACGCAAAATATTCGATTCAAATTCCAACACAGGAAAGCAATATAAACTCGTTGATTTTTGCCAAATATCAAAGCTTTCAGTTAAAGCATTTGACGTTAATAACGGCGTACAAGGATACAGGCAACACACATTGACTTTTTCGGCAAAATCTTGCACTGCATGGCGAATCACTGCAACCGTAGTGGCATAATCATTGGCAAGTTCGACAGGTCTATCAATGACCTCTGCCCCATGTTGACGAGCGATTTCGGCAATTTCACCATCATCCGTGGACACGATAATTTTTTCAAATAATTGGCTATGCTTGGCGGTTTCGATGGCACGAGCAAGCATGGGTTTACCACAAAAATCTTTGATATTTTTGCGAGGGATACGCTTACTACCGCCACGAGCAGGGATAATGCAGATATTCATAATTGTCTTAATAGGCTATCTTAAAAGGGCGTATGCAATACGCCCCTACTGTTTTAAATTAAAGCTGTCTTTAACGCATTGACCACTTGGTCTTGCATTTCCTCAGTCAAATCATAATACAACGGCAAGCTAATTGCCCCTGCATAATACTGCTCGGCATTCGGAAAGTCACCCAACTTAAAGCCCATGTTTTGATAATACGGTTGAGTATGCACAGGAATATAATGCACATTCACGCCAATATGTTGCTGACGTAGGCTGTCAAATACTTGTTTGCGAGTTTTGCCACTTTCCGTCTTAACTTGAATTGGATACAGATGCAAGCCTGAATAATGACTTGGATTACGATACGGCAAAATAATCGGCAAATCTTTGAGCAATTCATCATAACGCTTGGCAAGCTGATGACGTTTGGCAACAAAAATATCAAGGTTTTCCATTTGGCTCACGCCCAACGCCCCTTGAAGCTCAGTCATACGGTAGTTAAAGCCCAAATCAATCTGCTGATAATACCAACCGCCATCCGACTCGTGCGTCATCAGACTGGCATCACGAGTTATCCCATGACTACGAAGCATCGACATTTTATCGGCTAATTCCTTATCATTGGTGACTGCCATACCACCCTCAGCCGTGGTGATGATTTTGACAGGATGAAAGCTAAACACGGTAATATCACTGTATTGGCAACTACCGATTGGTTTATCAGCATATTTACCACCAACCGCGTGTGACGCATCTTCGATGATGGCAAAACCATATTCTTGCGAAAGGGCGTGGATTTTTGCCATATTGCATGGCTCACCGCATAGATGTACAGGAATCACGATTTTTGGTAAACGGTTTTCTGCTTTTGCCAGTTTTAATTTAGCTTCCAGTGCCTCCACCGACATATTGAGCGTCACAGGGTCAATGTCGACAAAATCAACCTTTGCCCCACAATACAGCCCCACGTTACTAGAAGCGACAAAGGTAATCGGGCTAGTCCATAACCAATCACACTCACCTTCTTTGCCTTGACCCAATCCCAATGCAAGGCAAGCAATATGCAAAGCCGAAGTCGCACTATTCACCGCAATGCCGAAGCCTGCCCCACAATATTGGGAGAGTTTCTTTTCAAAATTAAGGACTTGCTCACCTTGGGTCAAAAAGTCCGATTGCAACACAGCCACCACCGCATCAATATCGGCTTGGGTGATGTGCTGATGCCCATACGGAATTATGTAGTGAGCAGGGATAAAGGTATGACCGTAAGAAATTTTTTGACTAATCGTATTGGTTGACATATAAGTCCTTAATTTATTTAGGAATCATTATAATCAATCCTAAATAGTAGTAAAAAATATTTATATTAAAGCAACAAGTCATATCTTCATAGGCGTTTATAATGGTAATCTTCTATTATTAACCATAAGACCTTTTGAGATATATCAATCTAAAAATCATTCAGTAATTGTGTCATCTGTACATCTGGAGACCTAACAACCCATTCCTCTTTATCAATTTTTATCACAAAAAGACTATCATCGGCATCCATAAAGTGTTTTAAAATGTTTGCTATTTGCACCGTACTGTACTTAGATTTGACGATATATATTGATTCATAAGGTCTTATCCATAGTCTTTTGAAAAATAAATCCATATTTCTATGGATACCTTTTAAGCTATTCTCATCTTTAAGCTGAATATTAATTAAATAGTATTTAGACATTGCGATTTCTTCCTAACCATAGTTTTTATCACACCTTTATTAAAACATGAATAAAATTTAGGCTCAATTTGAATCTGCCCAACAACTAAATAATAATGATGGATGAAGATAGTTGATTTTTCTTATTTTTTATAAAATATTTTTACCATTCAAATTAGAATGATGACCTATCATTGTATATTTCAACCAATAAAAAGATGCCTTCAATTTATTAATATGGTCAACTTTATCTTGCCCCAAAGCCTGTCATCATGGTTTGAATGGTTTTAAACACAATCAACATATCAAGGGCAAATGAAATATGCTTAATATAATAAAAATCGTACTGTACTTTTAGGGCGGTTTCGTCCTCATTACCTGCATAGCCTTGGGTGACTTGGGCCCAACCCGAAATACCAGGTTTGACGATATGCCGATAATTATAAAACGGAATGGTTTTTTCAAATGCTTTTACAAAACTTAACTGCTCAGGTCGTGGACCAATTAGGCTCATGTCGCCTTTTAATACATTGATAAACTGCGGTAATTCGTCAATCCGAGTTTTACGGATAAATTTACCGACTTTTGTCACCCTAGCATCATTTTCTTGAGCCAGTTTTGCCCCATGTTTTTCGGCATCAAATCGCATACTGCGAAATTTATAGATTTTAAACAGCTTACCGCCCTGTCCGACTCGCTCTTGCACAAAAATCACTTTTCCGGGGCTTTCAATGCGAATCAAAATCGCCGTGATGATACAAATAGGTAAAATCAAAGGTGCAGTCAATAAAACCACAATACTATCAAATACTTGCTTAAAGCATAAATATTGTGGTGACGGTAATAACGACCCCAATTCATTTTCATACAAATGATGAATCGCCAGTCGCCCTGTCAAAGATTCAAACACTTGGCGATTATTATACACCGCTCGCCCTTGCAAGGTCTGCTCCGTCAAAAATAATTGCCATTGGTCATCGAGCATCGGTGATGACAAATCCGCCACGATGGCTTGCACATGGCGATGTTGCTCTGGTGTAAGGCTTGGGCTATCCAATCGCACCCAATGAATCTCGGAAGACGCATCAGGAAAGAGTTGTTCAAAATTTTGGCAATGCCCCAACGGAATATATGCCATTGATGGCTGAGAGGCTTTTTTCTCGATTAAATGGGATAAAAAGAAAAATATCGCCCCAATTAAGCCAGCAAATGTTAAGTAATACAGCGAATACCGCAAACGAAGCACAATAATCACGCCTGCCAAAATCACTGCCACCGCCATTAAAATCGGCACAATATAACTTACCGACCGCCGACCCGGAAACTGAGCCAGTTTGTTAAGCCCCAAGGTTGCCAATATCACACCCAAAGTCGCCAATAGCATGCTATTGGATTGGGTTTCGATAAGATTATTTGACAATAACCGCCCTGTCCATCGCCACATCGCTGGCAATAGCACAATAATCACCCAAGCCACCAACAGCCGTATGGGCAAATAACGCCAAAGTCGAAGTAAAGATTGGGGCATTGATGACCTATAAATTAATATTATTTCCCAGTTTCCAATCCTGTTTTACTCGGATTGGCTTTTCGCCATTGCACAAATTGGGTATATAAATCCCCAAAAGTCGCAGGGTCTCTATCAGCAAAATTTTCCAAATCGGTATCGACATTATCACAATCGGTCAAATCACGCACCATGATGCACGAAGCTTGGATTAGCTCAAATGCCTTGGCTTTATCACCTTGATAAGCATACAGTTGGGCATTAGCAAGCAAATTAAATTGTGAAGAATCCGAAGTCAAAACATCTTGAAAAATCTCACGTTTTTTATCCAGTTGGACGGCAGTTACAGGGGCTTGCATCGCCAAAATACGGTCATGGTAAGCACTAAAACCAAACACCCCTGCTTGATAATTCATCTTATTATCTTGGAATTGGTGATTTTTATGGCTCACAAATTGGTCATAATTCAGATAATTTTCTGCCAAATAGGTGTTGGTATAAAATCCTGCACCGCCTGCCAATAGGCTTAATATACCCATTACCCCGCAATTTAGCCATTTTTTTGGCAAAATCCGCCAATTTGACTGGTCAATCAGTGCCAAAAACAACGCAAATACCGCCAAATAGCGAAAATACCAAAGCGGATATTCCACACTGGCATATAATAAACTGGCAAGCACAAATGCCAATGCAATCGCACTCTCAGCACTGTGTCGCCAATGAATCGCTCGCAATAAAATCCATACAATAGGCACAAAGCACAACGCACCCACCACGCCCAATTCTGCCAAAATCATGGTAAAAAAGTTGTGTGAATGGTCGGCAATTTCGGGCCATTTAAAATGTTGAGCATAATCCACACTGGCGGACATATAATGATTCCAGCCCACCCCTGTCCAAGGATGGTCGTGAAACATCATCATCGCACGTTCGCTTAATGCACTGCGATTGCCCTGCCCACCTGCCATACGGCTCACCGCCCCAAGGCTATTGCCCCCAGCGGTATAATTGGCAATCCAACTCGTCCCCATATAATACAGCAAAAACATCACCCAGCCAAAGCCTGCCAATAAAAACTTCGACCGCCACGGTGACTGCTGGGCAAAAAAATACACCCCAATCACCGTCAACATCATCACCAACCCTGCACGGCTCTGCGTCAACGCAAGCCCAATGGTAAAGCACACAAACAATACCATCAACCCAAAACGATATAGCTGACGGTAGCGACCCAAGGCGATTTTTGGTAATGCAGAACTTGTTAAACGAGCATTTTTGCGAATAAAATCTTGGTTGATGGTATCCTTGCTAATATATTGACTAAAGGCTTGATGAAGCTGATAAATCACCCCACACAACGCCAATACAAAGCCATACGCCGTATGATTGGCTTGCCCAAAATTACCATCATAGCGATTGGGTTGGGCATTATCACGCACAATGACCCAGCCTTTATAAAACCCTTGGTAATTCTGCATTTGGCTAAACTGAATAAAAAATGTCAATAATGCCATCACATACACAGCGATAAAAAAGCGGTTTAACAACTGTGACTTATCGGTGACATTACCTGCCACCATCGCCACCATCGCCACCATAAACAAGCAGGCTATCGGAAAAATCAACGCATCAGGGTATGCCAAAGTATGCAATAACGGCTGACAGCCCAACAACACCGCCAATGCCAGCCATGTCCCCACCGATAGGCTAATTTGGCGAATCGGATAATATAATAGAAAGCCAATCACACCCACCACAATCGGAAAAAAAGCCATCGCATTGACCAAAAAATCTCGCCCAAGCGGTGAATGCCAAGGGGCGAGATAACACAGCACTGCAAGCCCCATACATAGGGCAAACCAACGGCTATTATCATTATCGAGATGAGGGGCAGTGACTTGGGCGGACAGCGACATAAACAATTCCCAAATAAAAAATGCTAAACGGGGTAGTTTAGCATTTTTTGTGTGATAGCAGATAGCACAAGAAGACTATTTTTTGGTGGCAGTAATTTTATTAATCGCTACCACTGTCCCAACATGCTGACCTTGAGCATCAATTAAAATTAATGGCAAATCCATACTTGCCTCTGTCACGACTGGGAAATAACCAGTTGCAGTGGGGTAATTGGTTTTGATAGTTTGGTAAAAGGCTTTATCAAAACTTTCAACTTGCGTTAAAGATAACTTTTGTTTAAGTGCTTGTTGTGGATTATAAGGTAAGTATTTTGAAATTTGATAAACCAAATTTTCGGTTTTATCATCGGTTGGAAGAAAGACCAATTTAGGTTTTAGCCAATTTTGTTCAAAAATGGATGGTGGCGTGACTTTCAACTCATTTTTGGGATTAGTAATAAATGCAGGCGAGATGGTATAAGCGGTATCTTTATAGATGGCTATCCAAGCAGGGCGAGCATTCGCAATACTCCACATCCCCCAACCAAATGCCAAAAGCTGAATAATGACAATAACAGCTAAATCCATTTTGATGGTTTTTTTGCCTTTTTTATAGACCATAAAAGTCAGTAATGGTCCTAAAATCAAATCAATACCTAGCATTAAAATAAAAATAGTCATCACGTTAAATAACGCAAAATAAGGATTGGGATACCAAATCAGAAAAATAATGCCTGAAGCAATTAACATTAATAAAGCAGAGAGCAAAAAATGCGTTCCAAAAGCTTTTAATTTATCTTTAAACATATTATTTTATACACTTTCATCAGTTAATTGAATTATCAAACATACAATTTGATGGTAGATACTGGGCATCTATATTTGATTTACATACCCAAGAGTCATCTAATAATCGTTGCCATATCACTTTTTTTCCTTGCAACTGCCCAGATGCCCCTGTAGAAACTGTCGCAACAATCGTTGAATCACGAGTTAAAGGATTGCTGATTTGTGCAACACCTGTATTATGAGGCAAGGTTAAGCCAACTTGTGAACTACCAGATATTAAAGTGGAACCTGTGGCTCGTGGGTCGCACTCATTCCTTTGAAGTCCAATATTGATTCTACCTGTTTGAAAACATTCCTCTACAGAGAGCTTTAACATACTCACCTCATAAGTTAATCGACTTGCTTGTGTTTTTACCACAAATTGTTGATATTGTGGCACGGCAATAGCCGCTAAAATACCAACAATCGCAACCACTATCATTAGCTCAATTAACGTAAAACCACGCTGTGTATAAGAACTATGTTGGGGCATAATGAATCCAAATTTAACGGAAATAATCGAATATTTAATGCAGTTTTCATACCAGCTTTCTATCGTTAGTGATTCAAAATACGATAAACTTGAGTGACTAAATTTTGTTGATATTGTGACCCTAAAGGATTGCCGTTACTCAAGATGGCGACAACCTCACCTTGCTCAGTCATCGCTAATAAAGTATTTAACCCTAATAAGCGACCATCTCGATAATATACTTTTTTATGCAATGGTGATTGTTGATAGGCATAGGTTGCATAACCATAACAATCCTGCCATTTGCTCAAGTCACAGGGTGTGTTTGGTATCGTCAAAATATTAGGTGAAGGTTTTTTCATCATCATTTTGGCTTGCTGGGCTAGGTTGATAGCATTGCCTGACAGCCCTGCTGCAGAAGCCAGCCCTTTAAAATCAAAGGCACTATAAACATCGCCAAATCCTGTAATATCAGTTTCTACATAGTTGTAAAACACCTCATCAATTGCAGGTTTGTTTTCAACAAAGTCAATGGTGGTAGGCGTCAGATGGTATTGTTGCTGAATAATCTGTACATAAGGTTGTTTATTAACTCGGCTAATTATTTCTCCTAACAAACAATAACCCAAATTAGAATAGCTCATTTTTTCATTGGGGCTAAAGTTGAGTTGGATTTTATTAAGATTATCAAGGTGATTTGGGCAAATTTCTTCGCCAATGCCAAACATATCATTACCCCCAAATACTGTATAACGGTCAAATCCACCTCGATGCAATAATAACTGCCCAACCGTAATTTGATTAATTCGGAGGTCTTTTGGGTTATTAACTTCAGTCAGAATCTGTGTAATTGGGGTATCAAAAGACAGTTTATTTTGTTTGATTAATTCAAGGGTGGCATCAGACGTCCATAATTTAGTCACACTGGCATAGCGAAAGCGTGTTGTTTGGGTGACTGGGTCAGATAATAATGGATATTGACCAATATAACCATTTTCACAGTGGTGGATTTGATTATTTTTATCAATGAAGGCGATTTGATTACTTGGGGCATTACCATAAGTGGTTTGGTTTTTGATGATATCTGCAAGCCATGTGGGAGCATTTGGGCTACAGGTGAGTTGTTGATTAGAAAGCTTGGCTCGTAGGGGATAAGTTTTTAGCCATAATTTATTGCGTGCGATGGTATTCACATAGTAATACCCACCAATCACAGCTATCAAAATAACAACTAATAATTGGATAAAATCTTTTAGTTTGAGGTTATGAAACATGGTATCCCCTATCCTATTTATAGGCTTTTAATTGGTTATTATATATTGTTTTTATTAGTAGGTTGATTTGATTAATCCATTCATTATCTTGGCGATAATTGGTTAGTAACACCCATACCCCCCCCTTATTATCAATAATCGCCAAAGCAGTCGTATTAGGTAAGCTACCACTCCGCCAATAGAAAGTAAGATTAGGATTCACACTATATTCATATCCCATATAACCATGACAACCATCAACCACTGATACATCGCAATCTTTCATATCTGATGGTCGTTCAGTAATATTGGGCGATTTGGCTACTTCTATCGTTTTTAGTTGTCTAGCTAAACTTATTGCACTACCTGTAAGCCCACCTGTGGAGGCTAGAGCATAATAATCAAACGAAGCAAACTCAATATTATTTATCTGATTACGTTGATTCACAGATGGTATCTCAGCTCTAGATTTTTGATACCTTTGGATAAACTGTATATTATTTGCTGTCAGATAATATTGACCGTCAACGCTATCCATAAAATTGGTATTCGTTTTATGTTCAATCACTTTGGATAATAGACAATAGCCTGTATTAGAGTAAACTTTCTTTTGGTTTGGCGTAAAGTCTAGCTTAATGTTTTTAAGATTTCCAACATCATAGGGACACCATGGATGTTGCGTCAACATATTATCTCCACTGATATTTCTATCAAACCCTGCTCGATGTGATAATAACTGCCCAATTGTTATTTGAGTGACTCGATTATCTGTATATGGCTGGTGTCCCAACACAGGTAACACATTCACGAGTTTATCATCAAGCGATAATTGATGCTCTCTAACCAAAGATAATACAGCATCAGAGGTAAAAATTTTTGTTAAACTTGCATAGGCATATACAGTGGTATCCTCAATTTTTTTTGAAAAAAGAGCATAACCCTCCCAGCCTGCATGACAAGTTGACACTTGACCTAATTTATCAATATGAGCTATCTGTAATGTAGGATAATGGTAGTTTTCAATCGTTGGTATGGCTATATCTTGTAGTAAACGTGATTGCACACCTTCACAATGCAAACTATGCTTCACCAAATCACTATAGCTCAACCAACGTATAATTAATAATCCTCCAATAAGTAATACTAGTATCATTAATATTATTATTTGATATTTGGGGATATGGGTGGAAGCTTTATCCATCGAAAAATTCCATGCTCATTAATATATTGCATATAGGCTCGATACTCTGGGAACTTACTCAAATGTCGCTCCTCACTCCAAGCTCTGCCAAAATAAATTAAACTAGTCAAGGTCAATGCCAATATATTATGCCACCACTCCAAACTAAATACGATAATGCCAAAAAATGGTAGGGTATTTAACCACCAATATAAGTTTTTGGCAATATACGCAGGGTGTTTGGTATAGCGATATACCCCTGTATTCACTAAACGTCGCCAACTGAGATTAGAAAATGTAATACCGAACTCCGCTGTCGCTAGCCAATAAATGACCCAAGTCAAATTCACCGTAATAAAAAATAGCCAATATATTATAGTATCTTTTGGTACGATATCTGACCATAACAAGTCATCAGCTTGTTTATTGATATTTTCTCTTAATATAAATAAGGGCGGATAGCACAATAAGGCAAATAACCAACCTAAAAAATGCGATTCTGTATCTTTAATATCATTATTGATTAGCTTTAAGCTCAATAGATAACCAGAGGTCCCTATCAGGACGTCAAGGGTAACTCCCACATTAAATAATATTTTTGTTAAATTAATGGGGGTCAAAGCCCAGCTCATATTCAAAACTGTATAAAACAAATTTATCAAACTACTATACATATAAGGAATAAAAATAACTTTTACCAAGGTCTTTAATAAAAAACTCTTTATTACATCCCTATCAACAGCCATCTGACGATTAAGTATTTTACCTATTTTAGCATACTCATCTTCGGGATTGGCAAGGTAGCTATCTGTCACCATCACATAAATGAATACTACTAATAATAAAAATGGCAACACAGCTAACACATCATCTATAAAAACATTATAACTGACCAAATTAAGCTGTAGAAAAATAAAACAACAAGTAATAATGGTGAGTAATTGCAATAGCACCACAATAAACTTACTTCCGATACGTTGCCAATCAAAACGTTTTTGATTTATTTTTGACCAACAAAACTGGGGATTTTGCCAAAGTGCAATGCAAAATATTGGTATAAAACACAGCAAAAACCACGCTCTTACCTCCCATTCTTGGGTCAAATGACTATTCATATTTATGGTTTTTATCAAACAAAAACCCAGCAACCAACTCAAAGCTAAAATACTAGACGCAAACCATCCATTATCAGTCACTGTTTTTAGCATAGTGTACATTGCCTCAATACCAATGATTATTATTTAAGCATCAAAAAAAAGAGATACCGAAGTATCTCTTTTTTTTTGAGCCACTAATCTAAAGATTAGTTACCATTAGACGCTGCTTTTGCTGGACAGTTAGCAGGAGCAAATTTTGTATCAACAGTAGTGCCACATGACCAGCTACCACCTGCATTTGAAGCAGCACGAGTCCAAGTTACCGTTTTAGTTTTTAGTGGACCAGATGCAGCAGTCCCAAATGTACCTACGATAGTGCCAGCACCTGTTGACATATCAAATGTTAGAGTAGGTTGCTTGCCACCATTCCCACTCTCACCACCTGTAGGCATCGTGCCTACACTACCTGCAGCACCTAGCAAACTAGAAGCTGGTACTTGGAAAGTACACTCATTGCCATCAGTCAAGCAAAGGTCAACTAAAGTACGAATTGAACCTAACTCACCGATAACACGGGTAACTTGTGATTTAGTTACGTAGTTTTGGTATTGTGGGATAGCGATTGCAGCCAAGATACCGATGATAGCAACAACAATCATTAATTCGATAAGTGTAAAACCTTTTTGAGTGTTCATAATGAACTCCTTATGTTGGTATAGATGATAACCTTATTATATAAACTAGATTATCAATTTGTTTATTTAGTTTGGCAAGGTTGTTTTGCCTTGGTGATATAATAGTTGCAGTTAGCGTGCCAAGTTTTTTTATTTTGCCAAAAAATTCAAACTTTATAGAAATATCCTATTTTTTTAATTGTTTATTGCCATTTTTGCCCAATTTTCTTAAAAAACTTCAATTCCTTCTAAAATTTTCCGCAATTTTTGACCATAAAGTGACATTTTTTGTTGCATTGGGCTTACCAATTTTTTTCACCTTTCGCATTTACTGACCAATTATGCCCACATTGTCATTATTTTTGTTACCCATTCAAAGAATAAAAAAATGTCACCATAAAGGTGACATTTTTTTGTTAGATTAATAATTGACGCATTATCGCCACTCATCGTTTCTACCACATTTTTTGTCGACAGTATTATTTGGCTTGGTAATTACACGACATTTTAAACCAGTATAATCAACAGATAATACACCATCACTACTTAAGACCGTATTTGCTCTTGGCGTCGCTTGAACTTTCCAACGAGCGGAGGTCATATTGGTAGCTGTCATATCACTATTAGGACTATCACCCACGTTGACAATTTTGACATCATAAGAGGGCGTACCATTTGGGTATGCCATCACACCGCCATTGACCGTACCACCTAATACCCGCTGTAGGGGAATATTAGTATATACCCCTTCAACTAACTTACGAGATTCGATACGAGTGGCAATGTTACCTAATTCTGCCATCATATCTGCACGTCTAGCATTTATAATATAACGTTGATAACTTGGCAAAGCGACAGCCGCTAGTATAGCAATGATAGCTATGACAATCATTAGCTCTATTAGGTTAAAACCTTGTTGGGTATTTTGGGTCGTTACCATGTTGTACTTCCTGTGCCACAATGATTATTGCTAAAAACACTTACAGTAGTAATGGTGCTATCTAAGGACTCACAACGTGTGCCTCTACTCGTCATAGCAAGGTATGGCATACCGCTATTAGCTTGCGGTGTGGCTAATATTACCCAGTTAGTAGCCACACTGGTACTAGCAAATGTCGCCTGTGCGAGAGCATTACTTGCACCAGTTATTGTTACCATTCTAATGGTGTATTTGGCTGTACCTGTCGTTGGATAAGCAAAACTCATATTATCTGAACCGAAAGTCTGTGACTGAGGTACAAATCCAGCATAGTTAAGTTGTCTAGCTCGCCATCTATCTAGCTCACCTGCTTGCAAAAGCATAATGGACTTGGTTTTCTGTACATCATTCTTTCTGGTAAATTGTTGATATGATGGTATCGCGATAGTAGCAATTATCGCAAAAATCGCTACTGTCAGCATCAGCTCGATTAAAGTAAAACCTTCTTGCTGATGGTGATTAGTTGAAACCTCACTATGGCGTTCATATGGTTGATTATCCATATTAATTCTCCCACCAATCACGTGGGTTGATTAGCTTATCGCGATTTGTGCCTGCTGAGTTAATTGTACCCATTAGTAGCTCACTAGGTTTAGTAAATGCGGATTTATCACAATTAGCTCCTGTACATTTGGGCTGAAGAACCCCAAACAGTGAACCATTTTCTCCTGGTCTAGATTGAGTAATAATATTATCAACAATACCTGCACCAGCTAATGATACTGAACGTTTGGTATAATCTGTACCACCATTATAGCCAGAGGCGGTACAGTTACCATATGGTAAGCACATTAATGTACGCTGGGTCGCTCCCTGTACAGTCGCTGAACAGCCCTCTGCCATTAAGTTAATATTTGGGTTAAAGATAGAAACAAATAATAATCCTGCCTGTGCATCAGGTTCATTAAACATCTTCATACCTTTAATTTTAGCTGCATCCGTTTCAAGCTCGGTAGTACTCATGGTAGCTGATGAACCTGTCCCTGTAGTTTTATACCATTGGGTCAAAGGGAAATACCAACCATGTTTAAAACCAGTTTCCGCCGTGCCTTTTTTCATATTGGTCTTGATATTTGCATCGGTTGCAGTATATTCGACTTTATCTAAGTTTGTAACTGTTAGATTTTTGGTGATTAGTGCTTGTTTCAATGTCGTATCAGTGCCACTAGGACCTGATGTGCCACAGACAGCATCTGTTTTATAACAGAAAAAGTTCTTTTTACCAACCTCTCTGTCCATAAAGCTATAGATAGCATCGGGCTTGGTGGCATCTCGCTTGTCAGTCACTGGTAAGCTACGATTGCCTGTACCTACTGTAATTTGCCCCATTGCAGTACCATCAATCTCATCTGTGACGGTAAATAAGGGACGCTCATAAAAACGTGGGGGTGCATCAGGACTTGTTGCTTCAGCACTGACATCTAATAATTTGACCACTCTATCCACACGGAAAGTATCTGTACCACTATCTGTACCAGTAGTTGGGTCTATTTTAGTATTGTTATTGATATCTGCACGCCATACTCGCCCACCAAGGTCAGCGAAGTAAATATGGTCAGTCAGACCATCGTAATTGCGGTCAACGGTACGGATTTCAGTCACAATACTATTGGTCATATCTGCGTGTTCAGATTTTTGTAAAGTAGTCACACGGGTAGTCGAGTTATTGGTTTCGTTTTTACTTGCACCATAGCTTGCCCACCACAGAAGTTTACCATTGTCAGTAGTTGTATCAATGGTAGTTTCTTTGGTAGTAGTATTTTCTTTTTCCTCACCGATACGCACCATATAGACGGCATTACCTTGGGCTTGAGCTTTACTTTTACACTTAGCATCTGTATTAGCAGAGTCGTTAAGTTTAAAACTCGTACTTTCATAGCAAGTGTCATATCCTCCCGGTAGGAAGTTGACCATGACTTTTTTACCACCTACTTTTACATAACCTGTACTTGGCTTACCCCATGACTGTCCCATACGAGAAAAGGCAAGTTGGTCACCAGTAGTCGCATAAGTACCATTTTTCATACCAGAGATAGTTGTCACTGTACCTTGTAAATAGTTAGCATAGTTTGAGCCGACAGAATATACCATGCTTGGAGCATCTGCATTACTAATATTCAAGCCATAATAAGTCGAGCCACCCATACGTAAACCACCAGTAGCGAAGATTTGAGAAGCAGCATAACGCATAGCCGAGCCAGATGTACTAATGTTGTAGTTCGCAGTTACACTCCAAGGTGCATCAACCCCATAAGGCTGTTTGCCATTATTCGTACTATTACCTTTTTGTAAAGCAGCAGATTGTAAGTCCAAAATTTCTTTTGGAATAAAGGTAAACTGCTCTTTACCTGTCGCATCATCAACGAGATGTAATGCACCGTCCATTGAGCCATATAGTACGCTATCTTTACGAGTCGTAGGGTCAAACTTACCAACACTACTAAGTGTCACACCATAAGTCACGAGTTGAGGAATAGAGTGAAGCACACCACCAATGTTTTTATTGGTCTTTTTAAAGGTATTTGAAATAACAGTCGTGCTATCCACAATATCAGTCACTGTATTAGGCTGAGCATCATAACCCATAAAATTTAAGACTTTGTTTAAAATACCTGTAACAACAGGTGTTCGCACGGTATCCGTTCCTGTTGTTGGTTTGACCAAATCTGTGCGTAGTACTGGTTTTAGGGCATCAAAACCTGTAGTTTTTCTAGTAGTCGGATCAACTTTAATGTTGGTTAAAGTGCCATTCACATTCACCCATAAATTACGGTCATTATTAGTTTTTTCAAAGACTTGTTGAAATGCACCGCCGACTTGTGGCAAAGCAACATCAGGACTCGTTGCATCTGCACGTGCAGTATCATTAATAGTATTCCAAATATCACTGGTATTGGTAGCAAACTTACCTGTGATATCTACAAAAACATCTGTTGCACCACTTGCATCAGCAGTAACGTGGCTATTACGAATAAAGTATTTTTTTAGATTACCATCCCATAGTGATTCTTCACCTGGTTTAGGGTCAAGTATTGGGGTATAAGCATAACCGCGAGATTGTTGGGTATTGAGAGCATCAAGCGGTACAGACATTGAGCCTGTAGAAAGGGCAGGAATTTCTTTACTACCAACACCAGCAATAAATGACGTAATGCTCTCTGCTAATTGTTGAGGGGTCTCAACATAATAAAAACCACCTTCACCATATTCTTCGCCTTTTCTACCAAGTTTACATAAGTTAGTCGCATCTACACTATCGCTAGTGCAATCATCTTTACCTTCTAGAGACTTGAAGACACTACCAAAACCCGCTGTACCCGTTATGATTTGACGTTTTTTGGGATTGGATACGTTACGAAGGGCTTTAGCATATTCACCCATACATTTCCACCCACCTATTACCCCAGACTCACCATCATTTGATAAACCTGAACTGCAAACACCATTTGAACCCATTGTTATCGTATTATTAAGCGATTTATTCATTAAATCTAAAGAAGATGTCTGAAAGTTATTATTGGGAGAACCATCAGTGAGAAAATAAATACCATTACCATCACATTGAACTGTATTAGGTACGCCAGTCGTAACTGGAGAGCTATAATTATTTCTATTACTAGTATCTATTGCAGAGGCATTCGCTTTACTGAATCCACTAAAACTCTTATCTTCATTATATTTAGCTGAATAGTATTCGGAATCTCCATTTGAATAATTTACTGTAAGCCCACCAGTTACTCTATAATTGCGTGTATAGCTATCTAAATCATTTTCACTAACATCTCTATACTTTCTAATATATTTACCACTATTACAGTTATACCTATATTCATTATCCTGAATACTTAGAGAGCCTAATTCTGTACATTCATAGATAGAATAGTACTTTCTCCTATATTGTGTATAAGAATACTCGGCATAACCTAACGGTTTTCTAAGATTCGTAAGGGTCGTGGTAACAGTTGTATTAGTACCCAACATATATGCTCCAGCCTCTGCAAACGCATGGGAGCTTGGTGTATTAGTCTCTGCATTCAAACCCTTAACAACCTCCAACATCTGTCTTCGATTTTCTAGAGATAAATTTTTCGCAGGATAACTTACTACACCGCCACCCAAGCTTTGACTGGTGTAAAAGAAATTGGAAAAACCAACTTTATAATTCTTAAAATCTGTTCCTTCACTAAAACTGCCTTTAGGGTTAGCTAATAATGGCATCAAAGCCATCTTTAACCTAGAAATACGATCATAATAAGTTTTACCACCGATGGTACAAGACTTAACGTTATATTTTATATTCAACCCACCTGAGGTAACTTTCTTACCCAAATCATCGTAAATATCTTGAGTAATTTCAGTGGTATCTACCCAGCTTGATGCACTTCCTGTTTTAGCACAATAATAGCTGTTACTTTGAGTTGCTAAAGTTATTCCTTCAGCTTTATAGTCCTCCCCAATACTACGCTCATCCATACTACCTGAGTTGTCAAATACCAACATAACATTAGCCCCACCTTCAGAGGCAGCTTTATACAGTTCAACATCACTCGCATGGCCAGTCACATTCGCCATCATGAGCGTACCCACAGCCACCGTCAACACTCGAAGATTAGGATTAAAAGACTTCAAAGAAGCACTCGCCTTATTATTATGCTGTTGTTTTACTCGTTTCATCATTACCTGCCTTGGGGAGCATCTCACCCTTTCAAAACCGTCATCATTGATTTATAACCGATAGCCATTGGTCACTATATTATACACTTTGCACCTGCTGGCTCATGTTTATAACTTTGAACTTGGATATTATGAGGCACTCCTAAATCTGTTAAGCACTTATCCATCGTATCAATTTTTTCCTTGAGACAACCTGCAACGGTTGTTCTACCAGTCGAAGTACTACTACCCAAATCTACATTCCCACTAGTATAACTAGGTACAAGTGATACTGAATAACCCTTAAAATAAGTACAAGGTGGCTCATCATAGCCTGCACTGGTAGTCAAGTCATTACTTGAATCATTTCTAGAATGACCACAAAGTGGGCAATCACCCTTCATTTCATTGGTTTTCATAAAGGTCATTTGTGTCATAACACGACCCTCATTGACATAATCATTGGCATTGGTAGGATCACAAAAGCCATTGCTTGCTCCCGTTAACACACTACCAGCAGCATTCTTTTGAGTGACTTTATCAAGACGAAATAACGCATCTTCTTTGGGACGTACACAAAATACGACTTCTGCACCCACGTGCTGTTGCCCTGGACGAGTAATAAAACCCTGTAAGGTATCCAAAGCACCTCGACTTGTGGAAGTCGCCAATAGCCTGTCTTCTTTTTCGACTTTACCAAATGCTGAGTCATTCGCTTGGAACATTAATTGAGAAATTTGTGACGCAGTCGCGACTCGTAAGTCTGTGGTGCTTCGCTTAAAGACCATGACACCCAAAATAGATACCAATAACAAGACTATTAATACAATAATCAATACTGCACCTGATTGCGACTGAGGAATTTTTTGATGTGGATTCATTATACAGTTCCCCTTGCATTTCTCAAGAATACAGTAGTTTGTAAAACACGACGCATTTTGCCATCATTCTTTGAGCTATCATTAAGTGTTAAACCTGTCTTATCCAATACATCGAAACTTGGGTCTTCTGATGCGGTCACTGAACTATCTGAACGCATTAATAAACCTATTTGAATATTGACAATCCGATTACCTGTTAAAGTTGGAAAGGGGTCAGCCTTAGCAGTGGTGACAGGGGTAGGTATTGGCATATAGGTGAGCTTATAAGTATTTGGTTTAGTAGAAAATTCTTTACTATCACTCACGCCCAATAACACCCTAAAATAATCAACATTTGGAATGATGATTTCACCATTGCCTGCTAAATTTTGGTCAGTATCAGTTGCTTCTCTAACCTTGGGATCGGTCGCCGAAGGTTTTTTATATTTATCAATATTAATCGCATTTTGGTTAGTAGCATCTTTTTTCGCTACTGTTTCACTATAAGTATAAATCGCAGAAGAACAAGCCAAGCCACCATCTCGTACAAAGTAACGCTCAATGACATAATCATCTTTCATAACATTACGGCCTTGACAATCACTCTGATTATCCATTGGGACTTGATATTGGATGGTAAGTTGGTCACTTTGTAGTGCAGATGTACCACTTACCACGCTACTGCTACTATTAACAGATTCACTACGTGTTAATAAATTTCCTGATATCAGCGCATTATTCTTTGATAGACCTCGCAAATTACTTGGAAATTGTTCATCTTTATTATTTACTGTGACTGTATTATAAAATGTTGTTAATTCACTTGGGGCAGTTAATACAATACCGCCTTGAGGTGTGAGATGATTGAGAAAGAAAGCCCCATTTGTACCATCAGACATCGCACCATAGTTAGCTTTACGGATTTGTTTGGTGAGATAATCCATACCAAAAGCATTATTATCTACGACATTTGAGCCAGCTTTTTGAATATTAGCAGAGAGCGTATTAGTATAAAAAATCTGTAAAGCGGCGGCAGAAATAAGTAGCCCCAGTATGAGTGATATCATTAGTTCAATAAGGGTAAATCCTCGTTGCATTGTGGCAGTCATTAATTCACCTCCATAAACATACACGTGGCTTTAGGGTGATAAGTACCACCGCTTTTAATTGCATTGGCATCTGTCGCATCACGAGGCGTTAAACAGTCCATTGACCCATCGCTTGGGTCAGTATCACTACCAATAGTAGGATTGGTCTGTCCCCATGCGGTAATCAAACAATATGAATACATGACATTGGTAGCGGCATTCGTGCCAGCCCCACCAGTACTGGGGCATGGCTGTAAATCCATTGTCAATCCTGTGGCATTTAGCTGTCGAGTGAGTCGCCATACGTCAGCCGTTGCAAGCTCTGATGCTGTACATAGACCATTAGAATTAGTGGTTGGTTGGCACAACTTTGTAGGCTCTGTTAATGTACCTGCCTCAAAGCTATTAAAGGCAGTTTTATAATCGGCAATGGCACTTGGATTGGCTCGTACTCTTTCTGCGAAGGAGCGCATAAGCAGTAATGTCTGTGACCTATCAACGGATTCACTGGTTGCCTTGACAGATTGAAGCTGTAAAGCACTAAAGCCTAAAATAGCAATCGCTAAAATTAGCAACGCTACCAGTACCTCCATTAAGCCCATACCTCGCTCATTATGTCTCATGAACAACTCCCATTAGCTGTAACTGTGGTATTGCCTTTTGCATTCACAGTAATAATATATTTATCACTTTTTTCGCCGTCCATACATAATGTAAACTGTGCTGTTGTAACAACCGTACCAGAGGCTGTTGACCCTTGATAAGTCACCTGTTGGGGACTAAAACTTATTGCAGTTAATGTTGTAGGCGTAGTCGTGACCACAAGTTTTTTTGGCAATACATAGGTGGCAACCACGGTACTTGGAGATAATAAGGACAATGTCAACTTCTTATCAGTATCTGCTGTTTTACTATCTAGTACTAGATTTGTTGACCGTTGGTTAATTAAGGCTTGGGTTCTGGCTTCCTTGATAGCCGTCTCAAAACTATTTGCTACTTCTTTAATTTTCATATTATTTATTTGCTGTTGCATGGATGGCACAGCCATACTCGCAATAATCCCCAAAATTGCTACAGTGACTATCATCTCAACTAAGGTAAAGCCAGCTATGTTAGACAATTTTATTGGTCTGCTCATCGTCTATTCTCATTGATTAATTTTTGTAATAGGTGGTGTCATTAGTAGATACCAACTGTGATAATCTCTAAATTCTGCAATAATTATACCTAAAAAAGCAATAATTTATAATGTTTTACAGTAATCATACAACATTTACTTATAAATATAACCTAATAATATGCCACTTATTTTAACCAATTATTATGAAAATATAAAAAACATTAGGATATATGGTGGTAAATAAGCGTTTGATTATTTTGCATCTTGAACATGCCGTCCATGCAAAACTGCCACTGCATGAAATTGATACTTGTCAATAAATTGTACATCATAGAAGGCTTCTATCACAGCCGATAGGGTCGCCCCAGTCGTCACTACGTCATCAAATACGATGATATGACGTAGTTGGGATAAATCGCTAAGGTCATGGGTTAGATAAAAGGCATTTTTGACATTATCCAAGCGAGCTTCTCGGCTAAGTCCCTGTTGGTGTTGGCGTTCTTCACGTTCGACACCCCAAAATAAAGGAATTTGCCAATGAAAACTCAAATAACATGCTAGCCAATATAGTGGGTCAAAACCTCGCTCGGTGAGGCGTTTTGTGGTGCTGGGAACAGGGGCAATGACTGAATTGTTGGCATGACAGCCGATGGGGGGTGTAAGCTGTCGGATGGCATGTACCAGTGGCATGAGTTGGGTTAAATTGTGGCTATTTTTTAGCCCTGTGATGGCGTTTTGGTAGGGGAATTGGTAAGCCACACTTGCCACCCCTTGTACGGTGCTAGCATTGGGTAAGGTTAGGCTAAAATTTTGGGATTGCCAATGTATAGAATGATGGCATTTTTGACAAATAAAGGCTAATTGGTTAAACCAATGCTGATGGGCATGGGGTTGATGCTGAACAGCCCCTATATAAGGATAATGTTGCCCACACCATTGGCAATGGCGTAATAGCTTGCCGTGCAAGGTGAGGGCAATCGCAAAGGGAAGTTGCCACCATTGTGGGATGGGCTGGATAGGTGACTTTTTCACATCAATACAGTTAGGGTTACCCTTAATTTTTAAGGTGAATTAAATCAGCAATAATACGTTGAGGTTTTGGGCGTATTCAATATGCCTCTACAACATTCGTTTTATTACTCGTTTAAGGGCGGTTATAGCCCTTTAAAATCATTAAACATCAAGCCCACACCGACATTGGTACTTTTATGGTTGTAGTCTTGGATATTTTCACCATAGCCATGAAATAGCTGAATAAAGGCTTTCATACCGCCTGTCAATGGGTAGGCATAATCCACTTGCACTGCCCCTTTGTTTTCAAACGGATTATAGCGTACCACGCCACCCACAGTGCTATTGTCGCTTAAATCATACAGCCAACGCACATCGCCATAGCCCATATAGTCTGCAATATCTGGGTTGTCAGATTTATTATCTGTGGCTTTACCAATAGCCCACACTCTTGGTATGACGGTGAGTTTACCCCACTCTGCCCCTGCCATCAGATAGGCACGGTTCCATGAGCGTGATAGTGGGTCGCCTTGACCGTTGGATTCATGCACCACGCCAGCCCCTAACAAACGCAGATTGCCATGAGCAGGTAGTTTGGCAGTGACAGGTTGGGTGATAAAAATTTCTGGTTGGTAGTCTGAGCTACGAAATGGGCGAGAATGGCGGTTATAAAGTTGCCAATAGGCTTGTTGGGTATAGCCAAACCACACATCGGCATTGGTGTTAAAGACATCTTCTGCCAGTTTTGTCTTAAATGAAACTTGCATTTT
The DNA here is from genome assembly GCF_048551375.1 of Moraxella sp. TY6. Lineage (NCBI taxonomy): Bacteria > Pseudomonadati > Pseudomonadota > Gammaproteobacteria > Moraxellales > Moraxellaceae > Moraxella > Moraxella sp. TY6. Next base: position 180,742 of record NZ_JBLYZJ010000003.1, read on the forward strand.
GGTGTCTAAATTTTGTAATTGGTCACCTGTTTGTACCACGTGGTCTTGGGTCGGCGAATGAATGTCATAGTTGGGCGTGGCGTTATACCACACAGGCATGACATACATGGGTAAATGCGGACGGATGGTCAATAGCCCCTGTGGGTTATTTTGGTCGAGGTCATATAACACACTTAATGCACTATAGCTTGCCACATCATTAGCGGTCACGCCCACTTGTTGCAAAATATTGGCTTTATCACGCTCGGACAGCATATCATCGGTGAGTTGTTGAATCGAGGCATCGCTTTCCGCCAAGATAGGCACGGCTTTACGCTCTTGCAGACTGGCAGTAATGGTTTTGCTTAAATCCAGTGGTTCTTTTTTGGTGGGAATGATTTCCCCCAATGCCACTTTATCAAAACACGCCAGACGGGCAATATTATCGGTGAGTTGGGTACATTGAGCGACTTTAGCAGGGTCAATATTATCAGCAGAAGGGATGCTCGGATACTTTTGTACTGCAGGTTGGTTGGTAATCAACTCGGCATAAGCATATTGGCTGGCGAAAACACCCAACATCATCAGCGACAATGTTTTGAGGGAAGATGGGACAGAAAAGGAAGTTGCCATAAAAAGCCCTAACTAAAAATTTGTAGATATCATGTCAGATTCTATACAAAACCACAAGACAGTTTATCAAATCTACATGACTATTCAGCTTATTTTATTAAATATTACCAATATTTTTGCCCTTGATATAAAAGCCATCCATCTTGGTGGCGACTGGCAGGGTCTTTATGTGTCCAATGCACCACGCCACCTTTGTCATTATAAATGTATTCACCATAAAATTGTATCGGTGTATGGGCTTGCACGTTTGCCACTCGAGGAGCAAGGTCAATATTATGGGCAATTAGCACGGTAATTTGGGGATAATCGTCAATTCTGACCAATAATTTTTGGTGGCGACTGCCATCATTGTCATCTTTTAATACTTTAATGATTTGCCCACAGCCTATTGTTTGGATTTTACGATGTTGTTTTTTTTGTTGATATGCTTGAAAAATCGCACGGTTATTACAACCTACCGTTGGTGTGTTAGTGGCGATGGACGGATTTGAGGCATCCATTTGATTTGATGGTGGGATATTTTTGGTAGTTGATTTAGTTTGAACGGTATTATTTTTGACATTATCGGTCACATTGTCATTGTGATTGACATTATTCGTCCCTTTATCATTGGGAAAACACCCTGTTAGACCAATACTGACACCTAACATGACAAATAGTGTCAGTATGACTGGTAAGGGGTGCTTATTGTTAATCCTAGTGAGAGAAAGGGGCATTGCCTGTCCTTATTAATATCGTCATTCCTGCGAATGCAGGAATCCAGTGTCTTCTGCGTAAGCCCTACACCTATACCAAATTTAAAGCTTCGCCAAAACCTTTTCAAAATCTGGGCGTTTAACTTCGCCATTTTGACGTTCGACCAGTTTTCCTTGTTGGTAATACAATAGCACAGGCGGCCCAAACACTTGTAACTCTTGATATACCTGCCGACTATTGGCATTGTCTTCGGTCACGTCTAGCTTCACCACTTGCCAATCTGCCAAACTCGCAGGCGGACTGGCAAATAACGTTTTATCCATAATCCGACATTCGATACACCAACTGGCAGTGACATCCACCAACACTTTAGGGTGACTTGCCAAAATCGGTTGTAATTCCGCCAAAGTATGTACACGTAGAGGCGGTTTGGCAACGACATTATTGGCGTTAATCAAAGTGGCAGATTGATGGTCAGCATTTTGATTAACATCACCATAGCTAACAGAATTTTGGCTCAACGATTTAAGCGGTTGCCAACTGTCAGTATTACCCAACGCCATGCCCACCACCAAACAAATCGTCCAAATCGCTGTCAAAAATGCGACCGCACGAGTGAGCAATTGCACACGCCCTGCCCATTGCCACGCCCACACAGTCACCACCGCAAACCACAATGCCCACAGCCCCAATATCCACACCGACTGGAACACTCGTTCCACCATCAGCAACGCCACGGCAAATAGACTAAGGGCAAAGCCTTTTTTCACCCAATTCATCCACTCGCCTGCCTTGGGCATAAAGTTACCTTGGGTCGCTCCCAAAATAATCAATGGCGTGGATAATCCTAACCCCAGCAAAAACAACGCCAAAAAGCCAATCACAGGATTACCAAGGGTTGCCACCCCTGCCAATGCCCCCGCAAGCGGTGCAGATACACAAGGCGACACCACCAATGCAGAGAAAAACCCTGTGATAAAACTACCTGTGACACTGCCAAGGCGATTTTCGCCCACTTGAGTCAAACGCTGTAACTGCATGGTGACACGTACAGGCAGTCGAATCGGTAAGCTGTCCATCATATACAGCCCCAGTAGCACAAACAGCCCTGCAAAACTGAGCAATATCACAGGGTTTTGAAGCATATTCATCAGCCCCAATGACTGCCCAAATACCGCCACCAACGCCCCAATCAGCCCATAACTGGTCGCCACCCCTAGCCCATAACCGCCTGTCAGCAATAAGCCTTTTTTGGCAGAGGGGTTATGTTGGCGAGCCACGATATTGGCGACAATCGGCAACATCGGCAACACACAAGGGGTAAATGCCAAACCCAATCCTGCCAAAAACAACAGCAACAATGCTAACCCAGTATGCTCTGCCAACCCAAAAATATCTGGATTGTTGATGTTCGCTGGGCTGGTTGGATTGGTTGAATTATCCGTAGGCGTGGTTTGACTTGTGACTGAGCCAGTAGCGGTCGAACTGGCAACAGAACTTGTATCATCGCTCTTCACAACACTGGGAGCAGAAGCGGTAGGGTTTGCGACATTAGCAATATTGGTAACATTACTGATAGTCACCGCACTGGCAACCACGGACGGATTAGCCGATTTTTCTTTGCTAGTGGTAGTTTGGCTTGCGACTGGGGCAGTTGAAGCCACAGAGGGTTGTTTTTTATCGAATGTTTTAGCTAAGGCTTTGGCTTGAGGCAATGAGGATAAGCCTGTCAATTGCAAAGGGGTTTTTTCTGGGGGATAGCACAGCCCTGCTTTAGCACAGCCTTGCCATTTAATCATCGCAGAAGCGGTATCAGTCACCGCTTGTTGAGCTTGCAACGTTGTGGTTGCCACAAATGATTGTTCAAACACAGGCACACGCCCAAAATCTGGGTCATCCACATAGGTCGGCTGGATGTTAAACTGCCAAGGACTAGCCGTCACTCCCTGTGGTAATTCAATCTTTAGCTTATCTCGGTAAGCATAGTAACCTTTCACAATCTCGACTTTGACCGTGATTTGCTCACCTGATTGGCTAGGTATGACTTGAAAGGCTTGATTGACAGGCAACGGCTTGTCTTTGGCGACCTGTTGGCTACCACTGTTTGCAAACACTTCGCTTAGGCTAATGGCTTGGGCAGGGCTAGCAAAAGTCATAGCCGTGACAAGCACCCACCCCAATGCACTATTAAAGGATGTTTTTTTGACAAATTGCATGGCTTGCCTTGCCTGTAAAGGGGTAAAAACCGCCATAAACTTTATAAACCTACTATTGTGAATTAAATCAAAAATAAGACTTTAAAATTTTGGGCTTATGCAATACGCCCCTACAAGACTGTCTTATTTTTAGTCTAGACAACTATACTACAATTTAGCAAAAATATCGGCATTGTTGTCTTCGCCACCTTCTTGACCATCCGCCCCCAATGAGAACAGGTCATAAGCTCGCCCTTCTGTACCCGGAGCGACATACTGCAGTTCATTGTCCCAACCGTCTTTGGGCATACCGCCTTTGACATAGCCACCCTCGGGCCAATTTTTTGCCCCTTGTGGTGGGGTAATAAGGCTATTTAAACCCTCTTGGGTGGTGGGATAGCGTCCATTGTCAACTTTAAACATATCAATGGCGTTCGAGGTAGTAGCAAGGGCAGTTTCGGTGGTTTTGACACGAGCCTTATCGCTTTGACCTGCGACTTTTGGCACTACCAATCCTGCTAAAATCGCCAAAATCACCACCACCACCATCACTTCAATCAAGGTAAAACCTTGTTGATGGGAGGAAAGCTGATAAGATGGGAAACGGGTTGTTTTCATTGGATTTGTCGCAAACATGTTATTTCTCAACATTGATAAATTTGGCTATGATTCAAAAATTTAACCATTGTAAACGTTTTGTATGGCAATTTCGAGAGTGGGTAAAAAAATTGACAATTCAGCAATATTACCCCGCCAAATCATTCATATTAATAATCGGCAACATCACCGCCATCACAATCGTCATCACAATCACCCCCATCAACACCAACATCAACGGCTCAAGTAAGGATAATAATGTACTAATCATATTGGTGGCTTGATTTTGTTGCATATCGGATGCACGAGTGAGCATATTATCCAATTCGCCAGAGTTTTCACCACTTTTTATCATCTGCACCATCATGGGCGGAAAGTAGTTACTGCGTTCAAGCTGATTGGACAAACTCGCCCCCTCGGTGACTTTTTCGGTAGCGTGTTCGATGGTGTGTTTGATATGCACATTACTGGTCACTGCCCCACCAATGGCAAGGGCTTCGACCAACGGCACACCAGACCGCACCAAAATCGCAAGGGTACTGGCAAAGCGTGAAGCATTCAGACTGCGTGACAACTTACCAAAAATCGGCAAACGTAATACCAAAGCATCAAAACTAGCTCGCCCTGCTTGGGTATTGATAAATTTGACCAGTACAATCACTGCCAACGCCAACCCAATCAGCAACAGCCACCACCAATGGGTCAGCAGATTGGATGCACCCAATACGACTTGGGTAATCCACGGCAGGGCTTGCTCCGACTGCTCAAACACTTTGACAATCTTAGGCACGACAAATGTCATTAGACCAACTACCACCGCCACTGCCATGATGAGCAGAATCACAGGATACACCAACGCCCCTTGAATCTTTTTTTGCATGGCAAAGCGGTTTTCGGTGTAGTCGGCAAGCTGGTTTAAAATCAAATCCAAATGCCCAGACCGCTCGCCTGCCGAAATAGTGGCGATATAAATCGGTGGGAAATTGCCTGCTTCTTGCAACGCATTGGCAAGGCTATAGCCCTCCAACACTTTGGCTCGCACCGCATGGGTCAAGGCTTTGACATGGTGTTTTTCGCTTTGTTTGGCGATGGCGTGCAGGGCTTGTTCGATGGGAATGGCGGAGGCAAGTAACACGGATAATTGGCGAGTCATTAGGGCAAGGTCATACGCTCCCATGCCTTTTTGCCAAAAGCGTTTTTGCCCTGTGGCTTGTTTTTGTACAGGATTGACTTCTATCGGCAACAAGGATTTATCACGCAATTGTTGGCGAATTTGGCGAGCCGAATCACCCTCCAAAATCCCCTGTTGCGATTTGCCCATGCTATCTAAGGCTTTATATTGATACGCTGGCATGATTGATATGACCTTAGCCGTGAATAAATGCGATTATTTTAACGGCTTCACAGGCTGAAATAAAGCCAAATGTTCAATTTCGCCATATTGAAGCTGTGCGGATAATTCCTCACGCAGGTCTTGTTTATTAAAGCTATTGACTTCGGCAATCAACATCCGTTCAATACGTTTATCAATGGCATATTCACTGATTTGGGCAACATAAATCGCCAGTTGATACACTTGGGCTTTCAGGCTTTCATCCAGCTCTTGGAGTAAGCGTACCGATTCTGGCACGTTGACCCATTGATAAGGATAATTGGCAACGACCGTTTCTTTCAGCGGTGTGACCGAATAGCCCACGCCTAAATGGGCAAAATAATAGCAACAAAATAGATAACCCAAAATATGCCCAATAAAATAGCCTGCGTTAGGTTGATAACACGCCACCCCAAAAAACTGCAACACCGTAGACGCTAAACTCTGCTCAACCCTGCGATAATCAGGCGAATAAGGGTCAATTCCCACAGTAGGAAGGTTGAGTAAATTGGCATTTTGGGCGGTCATTTGCCAACCAAGTGGACGTTGGGCAGGCATTTGACTCACCAACCCCAACACCAAATCATCCACCACATGTAAGGTATCGACCATTTTCATCAATTGCCCCAATTCCACTGTATCACGGCTATTGAGGTAATGGGCAGTTTGAAGCTTATGCAGTTCTTTAAATTGGGCAGATTTTTGGCTAATATAAAAGGCAGTGCCGTTTTGGTGGCATTGCGTGACACGTTGTTCTTGTTGACGAAATAATCGCAAGCGTTGTTGGGGAATATCGAGTGTGGGGGTAGTACGTGTGACCGTGACGGTCACGGTATGAGGATTGGCAGTCGCCCCTTCGGTAGGCAACGGCATATCTGGATTGGCGACACTGGTTGAATTGGTTGACATGCTACCCATTACCCATGTTAAATCATAGTATCGTCAATTAAATCAACCATAACATTAACATTGGCAAATATTGGGCGTATACCATACGCCCCTACAGCCGTCATCTTATTTTTGAGTTAAACAACGATAAAATTATCAAATTTTATATTTACTAAATAATGATAATAACACAAGTTCTGGGTGAAGCCTAGTCACTTAAATCTGTCCAGTTAAAGAACCCTTAAAATTAAAAAACTCTTAAAATTAACATAATCCCTTAATTTTCATCATCATTGCGAAACTGCTGACGATATTTTCGAGGTGACATCCCATACACTCGCTTAAAAGCTTGACTAAACGTGCTATCCGAAGCATAGCCGACCAGCTCACTAATACGACTAATGCTATTTTCTTGCAATCGTAAATAACGAGCTGCCAAGCGTAACCGATAATCCGTCAAATACGTCAACGGCGGTTCACCGACCACTTCACGAAAGTGTTCAGCAAAACTACTGCGTGACATACCTGCAACCTCAGCCAAACGATGAATCGTCCAGTTAAAGTCTGGTCTATCGTGCATCACCGCAAATGCTTTTGCCAAATATGGGTCTTTAAGGGCTTTTAGCCAGTTTTCAGTCGCCTCGGGCAAATCCTCGATATAAGTCCGCACACATTCAATCATCAAAATACTTGCCAAACGATTGATAATGGTGGTTTTTCCCAAGCGATTTTGGGCAGACTCCAATGCCAAAAACTTTGTGCCGATATCTAGCATCATCATTTTCTGCTCTTCTCGACCTTGGTGTTCTGGCAAGATGTTCGGCAAAGAAAGCAACAAGGGTCGAGTAATCTCATGGTCATAATGACATACAATCACCACAAACTCACTCAAGTTATCTTCATTCGATTTATCAAGTTTACCAACTTGGATGGGGTGACTGGCATCTTTTACCAAAAAAGGAGCAAGGTCAATCGCATCATTGACATCCGCATCGGTTGCCATTGATTTATCTATCATAGATTTCACCACATGGTTACGCCCACCGGGTACCATCACAATATCGCTAGCCACAGCTTCACGAGCCGTTTCCGCTACCGTCAAATTAAGCCCACCCTTTACCACTAAATAAAACACGATACAATCTTTTTTATCTAAATAAAAAGACCACTGACCCTGACCACGAACATAAAAATATTCCGTTTGGAATAAATGTACATCTTCTAACAACATACTAAGTGCGTCCATCGTTTTTTCCTATATTTTTCGCACATGACTCTTTTTCAGCGTAGAAAATAAACCACAACCTGTGGTTACACAAGTCGAAATTCAGTTACTGGACTTCACATAAAAAGTTAAAGACGCTGTATAAACCTTGGCGTAACCTTTGCAGGTTTTCGCCTCAAATCTTCTCGGTAATTTCGCCAATAGCGGAGATTGTTGCGTAAATTAAATTAAACCATCATAAGTGTTGCATCAGCGTTGTTGTGGAGCAATGCTTATAAAATACTGATTAATTTGTTATCTATAGCAGAATTGAAATAGTCATTCGACTAAAAGAATGGATACACCGAACCTCCCATGTATATGATAAATTTAATGTGAATATTTATTACATAATTAATTTATCATAAATTAATTAAATAAGGGTCTACTATACCGTTATGCTCAAGATTTATCGTGGGGCAATTGGTGAACTGTGTGTGGCTTATGTTGGTCGTTTTAGGTAGATATAGTATTCGCTTTATAAAAACGTAACGCAGACAAGATAAACGTAACAAACCGAAAAATTTTAGTTGAAGTATCAAAAATGGGGATTTACCTTGCAAAAACCCCAAAAACGGTATATAAAATCAGCCTTAATGCCCAATCTATGGGCAATGCTTGCTTGATTAATACCATGACCCTACCCACCAGTAAATCCGCCTTACGTAAACAATTAAACCGCCAACGCCAACGGCTGACTGTTAGCGAACGCCAACGTGCCAGCCATCTTGCGGTGCGTCAGTTACACCACATTGCCCAACAATTTTGCCTACCAAAACAGGCTAAAATCGCTGTGTTTGTCGATGCGTTTGGGGAATTACCCACCCAATCGCTGATTGATTGGGCAACACGCCAAGGTTTTGCTATCTATCTGCCTGTGGTGACCCATCCTCACCAACCATTGACCTTTATCCAACTTGCCCCAACACATCTACGCAAGGCTCGTTTATGCCGTCATGCGTTTGGCATGCGTCAGCCTAAAAAAGGTAGACAATTATCCGCCAAAAAAATGGATATGATAGTTGTGCCATTGGTGGCAATCGACAAACAAGGCTATCGCATGGGGATGGGGGGCGGTTTTTATGATAGAACACTGGCAAAAACCAAGACCAAACCACTGACCATTGGTTGGGCATATGATTTTCAGTGGGTGGCACAGCTACCGCATGAAGCGTGGGATATTCGGCTGGATGGGTTGGTTACCCCTAGCCACTCGGTGTGGTTTCGGCGTTATTAAGCAGAAAGATAAATTTTTCTCAAATATCATTTAGGATTTTGTTATACTAAATCATTTTCAATATTGGAATAAAAAATGACAATGACAAACCATCAAATCAACAACAGCGACCTACTCACCATCGGCTCACGTAGCTTTTCATCACGCTTATTGGTCGGTACTGGCAAATATAAAGACCTAACCGAAACAGGCGAAGCCATCGCCACCAGTGGGGCAGAAATCGTCACCGTTGCCATTCGCCGTGTCAATATTGGACAAAATAAAAACGAACCCAATTTGCTTGATGTCATTTCACCCAATAAATACACCCTATTACCGAATACCGCAGGCTGTTTTGATGCCGATACCGCCATTCGCACTTGCCAACTGGCTCGTGAATTGCTTGACGGTCATAATCTGGTCAAACTCGAAGTATTGGGCGATGAAAAAAACCTTTATCCGAATGTCATCGAAACTGTCAAAGCTGCCAAAGTGCTGATTGATGACGGCTTTGAGGTGATGGTATATACCTCGGATGACCCCATTGTCGCCAAAGAACTAGAAAACATGGGCTGTGTGGCAATTATGCCATTGGGAAGCTTGATTGGTTCTGGACTTGGATTACTAAATCGCCATACCTTAAGCCTAATTATCGAACAAAGTAACGTCCCTGTGTTGGTGGATGCAGGCGTGGGAACAGCCAGTGATGCCTCGATTGCGATGGAATTGGGCTGTGATGGTGTATTGATGAATACCGCCATTGCTCACGCCCAAAACCCTGTCTTGATGGCATCAGCGATGAAACATGCGGTTATCGCAGGACGTGAGGCATTTTTGGCAGGGCGGATGCCTGCTCGTGTCATGGCACAAGCCAGCTCACCACAAACAGGCTATTTTTTTGCCAAATAATGATAAAAATATTTGTCATTATCACAAGTTAGCTTCTGTATAGGCGTATTGCATACGTCCAATATGCAAAATGCTAGTAAAGGGCTTATTCAATAAGCCCCTACAATTCTAAATTTTGAATATATTGTTAATAGGACTTACGCAAATTTTAAATTTATCTTGCTGAATAAAGACACTAGACCCCTGCCTACGCAGGGGTGAAGAGTAATTAAAAACCTCTTCATCATTCCTGCGAATGCAGGAATCCAGTGTCTTTTGCGTAAGTCCTATGTTAAAAGACCTATTTTAATGTTAAGGCGATTTCATGCGTTTGCTCACTGTTGTTGACCAATTATTTTTACAATTTGAAAATCGTGAACAGCCGATGCACATTGGCGGTTTGTTTTTGTTTGAATTGCCTGCTGATGCCAGCGATAGCTTTGTCAGCGACTTGGTACAGCAAATGCTAAAAAACAAAACGCCACCCAGTTTTCCCTTTAACCAAGTGTTGCATCATTTGATTTATTGGCAAACCGAAGAGCATTTTGAAGTTGAGCATCATTTTCGCCATATCGCCTTGCCCAAGCCTGCTCGCATTCGTGAATTATTGACCTATGTATCACAAGAACACAGCAAATTGCTCAACCGTGCCAAACCAATGTGGGAATGCCATGTCATTGAAGGTATTGAGGGCAATCGCTTTGCTTTGTATTTTAAAATCCATCACTCGATGGTGGATGGTGTGGCGGCGATTCGTTTGGTCAAAAAATCCCTATCAAAATCCCCTACTGAGCGGATGAGTCTGCCAATTTGGTCATTGATGACTCGCCATCGTCACCAAGTGGATGCCTTGATTCCTGAGGATAAATCGTGGCTCGCTATCGCCAAACAACAACTGACTGCCCTGCCCTCAGTGGCCACCAGTGTGACAAAAAATCTGTTTAAAAATGCGTATGAGCGGTTTAATCCCAATTATATCTCGACTACCCAAGCCCCAGACAGTATTCTAAATCAGCCTGTGTCTAGCTCTCGGCGTATTTCTGTGCAATCGTATGAACTGGCTCGCTTTCAAGCGATTGCCAAACAGTTTGAAGTCACACTCAATGATATTGTATTGGCGGTATGTTCAGGGGCGTTACGGCGATATTTGTTGTATTTGGACGCATTGCCCCAAAAACCGTTGATTGGCTTTGTGCCATTATCATTGCGAGAAGATGAAAGCAGTGTCGGCAATCAAATTACCTTTATTTTGGCTAATTTGGCGACCGATGTGGTTGACCCTTTGCAACGTTTACAAACCATCAATGCCAGTACCGTCAATAGCAAACAACGTTTTGCCCGTATGAACCAAAGTGCGTCATTGGTTTATAGTGGTCTTGCGTATAGCCGTTCGGCATTACAGATTGCGACTGGATTATTCCCTGATTATCGTGGCTTTAATTTGATTATATCCAATGTTCCCGGTTCTCGTGAGCCGTTGTATTGGCATGGGGCGAAGCTAGAGGCTCTGTACCCTGCCTCGATTGTGATGAATGACCAAGCGATGAATATTACACTATGTACTTATGTTGATAAAATTGAGTTTTGTATTGTGGCGTGTAGTCAAGTATTGCCACACAGTCAGCGAATTTTGGATTATTTGGAAGATGAATTGCAAGTGCTTGAAAATTTGGGATAAAAAAACGGCAAAATTTGCCGTTTTTTTTGTGTAATAAAGGCTTAGTGATTGAGAATTTTCGATAAGAAATCTTTGGCACGGTCACTACGAGCCCCTGCAAAAAACTCCTCACGGCTACAGTTTTCTACTACATTGCCTTTATCCATAAACACGATACGATTCGCCACTTTACGAGCAAAGCCCATTTCATGCGTCACACACATCATGGTCATACCCTCATTCGCTAGCTCAATCATCACATCTAGCACCTCTTGAATCATCTCTGGGTCAAGTGCCGAAGTTGGTTCATCAAATAACATCGCAATTGGGTCCATTGACAACGCACGAGCAATCGCCACACGTTGTTGTTGACCACCAGAAAGTTCAGCAGGGTACTTTTTGGCATGAGCCGATAGCCCCACACGGTCAAGGTAGCCCAAGCCTTTTTTCTCCGCTTCGGCTTGGCTACGCCCTAGCACTTTGATTTGGGCAAGGGTAAGATTTTGTAAAATTGACAAATGCGGAAATAGCTCAAAATGCTGAAATACCATTCCCACTCGGCTACGCAATTTTGGTAAATCTGTGGCTTTATCCCCCACCGAAATACCATCAATCAAAATCTCACCTTGTTGAAATGGCTCTAAGCCATTGACCGTTTTGATAAGGGTTGATTTACCACTGCCCGAAGGCCCACAGATGACTGTCACATCACCTTTATGGACGTGAGCGGTACAATCAGTCAATACTTGAAAATCACCATACCATTTGCTGATTTTATTAATATTAATCATAATATCTGGGCTTGCATGTCCACTGTTCGACACTAAACCACCAAATTCATTAATCCACGTTGTTTCATCAATACGGGTTGCGACTGCCATAGTTTTTTCCTTTAATCTGTTATCAGTGGGTGGTCAAGCGTAAGCGTTTTTGATAGCGATTGACCACGGTTGAAGCAGTCAAACTAATCACAAAATACACCAACCCTGCCAGCAAAATATAAGGGGTCAATAAGCCCATCAAATCGCCTCGCACATAGGCAGCACGGAAGAAATCTACCAAGCCAATGGCAAATACCAAGGTGGTATCTTGGAATAAGATAATCGACTGCTGTAGCAATAACGGAAACATCTTGCGAAATGCCTGTGGCAAAATAATATACCGCATAGTTTGGCTGTAAGTCATGCCCAAAGCTTTGGCGGCATTGACTTGTCCTTTACCAATCGACTGAATCCCTGCCCGCACAATTTCCGAAAAATACGCTGCCTCAAATACCATAAACGCCACGACACAAGAGGCAAATGCAGTATCCACGGTCAAATAACTGCCTGTGACTAGGTTATATACCATCGGTACAGCAAAATAAAACCACAACAATACCAATAACAACGGCACAGAACGAAAGAAATTCACATAAATTTTGGCAGGGATTGCTAATAGTTTGATACCTGACAATCGCATCAATGCCAACACCGTGCCGAGTGCCAAGCCACCAAAAATCGCCAAAAACAGCACTTTGAGGGTCATCATCGCACCGCCCAACAACGCAGGCATAGCGGTTTGTAATTCTACAAAGTTCATGCGTCACCCCCATCAATTTGACCTTTGATTCGCAAGCGTTTTTCTAATTGCCCCATCATAAAAATCAAGGTCAAATTAAACAACAAATAAATAATCGTTGCAAAGGTATAAACCTCAATGGTGTTCTGTGTATATTCGCTAATGGTTTTGGTTTGGCTAATCAACTCTGTCACACCCACCAATGAAGCAACCGAGGCATTTTTGAAGCAGTTGGTCAATTCTGAACTTAATGGTGGCAAAATCACTCGAAACGCTTGAGGCAATACAACATAGCGATAGGTTTGTGGCAAGGTGAACCCAAGGGCATAACCTGCATTGAGCTGACCTTTTGGCAATGACTCAATCCCTGTACGTACCTGCTCGACAATCCGTGCTGCTGTAAACAAGCCTAAACCAATCCCTGCCGAAATCACCGCCGAAGTATTGGGGCTTAACTCTTGAAACCACCACTTTTGTAAACTGGGGGTCAGCCAAGTCGGTACAACATAAAACCAAAAAAACAATTGAATCAACAACGGTATATTACGAAAAAAACTCACATACGCCGTACCAATCGTTCTAGCAGTTTTATTGGGCAAGGTACGCATGATACCCAGTACCGTTCCCACCATCAAGGCAATTAGCCAACCCACACTACCAATTACTAACAGCCACATAAAGCCAGTCGCTAGCCACTGCCAATAGACCTCAGAGCCTACGCCTGTTGGTTGAAGCAATACACCCCAGTTCCAACTATAATTCATGGGTTACCCCCAAATGCTTAATTATCATTGATTAACACCATTTTATACCAAGTTCAATAAATATCGTATTGTAGGGGCTTATTGCATAAGCCCAATGTTTAAAATCTCAAACAGGGCGTAAGCATTACGCCCCTACAAGTTGATTTTTTGGGTGTGGTATCGCCTACCCATCAAAAAAATAAGACTGACGTTGGTAAAAACACAATCCGTCAGTCTTAATGAAAATCCCGTAAAATTACTGGGCAGGTTTTGAGGCAGGTGCAGTTGCCGAAGCCGTTGCGGTAGCTGTATCTAACTGGGTCACAGCTTTGTCATGTGGCGTGGCAAGTAAGCCTTTTAGGTTGGCTGACATGGCAAAGCTCATATTGACATTTTTTGGTGGGATTGGGTTCATAAACCATTTGTCATAAATCTTGTTGATTTCGCCAGACGCATAAGTCGCTTTTAGGGCATCATCAACCACTGCTTTAAACTCGCTGTCGCCTTTACGCATCATACAGCCATAAATTTCAAATGATTGCGGTGTGCCTACGATTTCCCATTTGGCTGGGTCTTTGGCTTTGGCTTTTTCACCTGCCAACAACACGTCATCCATCATAAAGGCAACGGCACGCCCATTTTCTAGCATCAAGAATGACTCACCGTGGTCTTTGGCAGACACGATATTGATACCAAGTTGTTTTTCTTCATTCAGTTTTTTAATAAAACGCTCAGAAGTTGTACCTGCGGTGGTCACCAAAGTTTTGCCTTTTAAGTCAGCAAAGTCTTTAACGCCAGAATCTTTGGCAGTCAATAAACGTGTACCAACTTCAAAGAAACCAACTGAGAAATCAACTTGTTGTTGACGCTCTTCGTTGTTGGTGGTTGAGCCACACTCAAGGTCAACTGTGCCATTTTGTACCAATGGAATACGAGTTTGTGACGTAACAAGGTTATAACGCACTTTCAAATCTGGCATATTCAGTTTTTGCTTGATGGCTTCTACGGCTTTTAGCTGTAGGTCATGGGCATAGCCAACAGGCTGATTTGGTGTATCGGCAATATAGGAAAATGGAATTGACGAGTCACGATGACCCAACACGATTTCGCCAGATTTTTTGATTTTATCCAACGTTTTTTCGGCTGGTGCAGTAGGGGCTGGTTGGCTACCTGTACCTGCTTCAGTTTTGGCAGTTTCGGCTGGCTTATTACAAGCTGTTAAGCCAAGGGTTGCAACCGCTAATGTCGTCAAGACGAATGGCTTCATCGAAATTACTGTCATACTAAAATTCCTTGTCAATGCGAATCAACCGACTCGCTATCAAATATCAAACCAACCCAAATAAGATTGGCGTTTACCACACCAAAACCGTCACCAAAAAAATCATTAGATTTTGGTAACCTTATGATAATTATTTTTACATTCGATGACAATAGCTAAACAAAAATATTTATAAATTTAACGATTTGGCTCATTGACTTTGTTATTACTATTGATGGCTTCTGCTAGATGTGTGGTGGCATCACTCACAGATAATGGTAAAGGATTGTCATGTGGATGCTCATAGAGCGACTGCATTTCTGCGGATAGGGCAAAATTCAAATTCATGTTAGATGGCGGTATCGGCGACATAAACCAACGTTGGTAATATTGGCGAATTTCACCTGTTGCATACAATTCACGCAAAGTGTTATCCATCAATGACTTAAAGACTTTATCATTATGAGCTAACGTACAGGCATAAATTTCAAACTGTGCTGATTGACCAACAATATTCCATTTATTAGGATTTTTAGTCTGTTGTCGATTAGCATACAGTAATATTTCATCACTATCAATCGCATCAACCACTTGTGTTTCTAAAACATTAATCAAATCACGGCTATTTTTGACAGCTATTAATTGGGTGTCAAATTGATTTAAAGCCACATAGTCTGCCAAAATTTTTTCGGTAGTTGAGCCTTGAATCACCGCCACTTTTTTATGGTTTACATCGATAAAATCTTTGATTTTAGAATTTTTTTCCACCATCAACCGAGAGCCTGTAACAAAATATCCCACCGAAAAATCAACCATTTTACGGCGTTCTGGGGTATTACTGGTGTTGCTACACTCAAAATCCACCTCACCACTGGCGACTTTTTTGATACGCTCTTGGGCGGAAATGGGCTGATATTCCACAATTAGATTGGGATTATTGAGCTGTTTTTTGATGGCTGTTACAATACTTTTTTGAATGTCTATGGCGTAGCCAACTGGCTCAGATTGCGAGGGGATATTATAAGAAAATGGCACCGATTTATCTCGATAGCCAATGACAACCTTGCCTGTTTTTTGAATTTTATTGAGTGTTTGGTAGTTGGTTAACGCTTCTTGGCGGGTACTGTCTGTTACCGATTTGTCAAGATTATGGTTATCACAGCCTGTCAATGCCAAAGCAATGGCAATAAATATAAACATTTGTTTCATAAATTCCCCACTACGTTATGACTAAAATTTTCGGTTATCTGTTTTTAATAAAAATAAAGGTTATAATTTTATTATATATTAACTATTTTATAAGTAAATTTTAAAAAATGATTAAAATTGTTTAGGGTATTAAGTTTTTTAAACAGTCTTGTTTAGCGTATTGCTATTTTAACAATTGCCCCCATTAAGTCAATCATCGAAATATTACCATTGGTTATCAAAAATAGGTTGCTTTATGTCTGAATTTTTATCAAATACTCCCTCAACTACGAACCTACGCCAACGTTTTTTTATCGAAAACACCCCTGTGCGTGGCGATGTGGTGCATCTTAGTGATAGTTATCATCAAATTACACAACAAAAATCATATCCTATTGCTCTACAAAAGCTACTGGGCGAAATGCTAGTATCTGCCAGTTTGCTGATTGGGACACTAAAAATTGATGGGCGTTTGTCTATTCAATTACAGCATAATGACATCACCAATGATGGCACGCCTGAGCTAAAATGGGCAATGGCAGAATGTGATAGCCGTGGGCATATTCGTGGGCTAGCAGATTGGACTGGCGATTGGAATAATTTACACACCGCAAATCAAGCCTTTTCAACCTTGGGGGCAGTCGGTGAGGGTGTGCTATTTATCAATGTGCAACCCGATCCAATGTTTGGCGTACAAGCGGAAGGCTATCAAGGCATCGTGGAGCGTGTGGCGGATAACTTGGCGGATTGTTTGGCTCATTACCAAAAACAATCAGTGCAAATTCCAACCTTGATTAACCTAGCGTGTGATGGCGAGCAAGCAGGCGGTATTTTGGTGCAGTTGTTGCCTGTGCTTGATGAAGAAGAGAAAGCTAGTGTCGATGCGGATTTATTCCCACGTTTGACCATGCTGACCAAAACGCTAAAGGCAGAAGAATTGACCAGCCTTGAGCCAACCGAAATTTTATATCGCTTGTACCATGAAGAAGATGTGGTAACTGCCGAACCTGTGCCATTGGCGTTTGCTTGTACTTGCTCTCGTGAAAAAACTGCCAGTGCAATTTTCCAGTTAGGGGAAAACCAAGCTTTAGAAATTGCTGATGAACAAGGTGGTGCATTGGCGTTGGATTGTGGCTTTTGTGGCTCGGTGTATCGCTTTGATAAACAAGATATTGAAGCGGTGTTTGGTTAACAGGATTGGTAATATGATAGGATTTACGCAAAAATTCCATGGGTAGGTTGGGTGGAAGAATGACACCCAACCTAAGCCTTTTAAATTGTTGGGTATCGCAAGCTCTACCTAACCTACGATTTGGTTAAATGCGTTCCCTCCAAAAAAACTGCTTTTCAAAAGTAGGGCTTAAAATTTATCCTGTTTATATCATCCATCTATTACGCCAACTGATTCACCCATTTGAGTGGGGCATTTTTCATCCATTGGCTCATCATCGACCACGGCATCGCAGGGACGCACGCCTCTTCTGGCTCGCCCTCGATGGCGATTGCCAAGGCTTTTGTTCCCACTTCTTCACTGACTTCAAAAGGTAATGGTTTCGCCCCCTCGTTGATTTCGGTACGGATATAGCCTGGGTAAATGGTCGATACTTTAATCGGTAATTCTGATAGCAACATATCGGCTCGAATCCCTTCGGCAAGATGAGCAATCCCTGCTTTACTGGCTGCATATACTGACATATGTTTTGGCAGACCACGCATCGCAGACATACTTGAGATAACGACCAAATGTCCGCTATTTTGCTTGCGGAAAATTTCCATCCCTGCTTCACACTGAGCCAGACCTGCCACAAAGTTGATTTCGGCGGTACGGCGGTTGATGTCAAACGCCCCTTTACCAATACGGCGACCCTCGCCCACCCCTGCATTGACCACAATACGCTCTAGCGTGCCAAACTCTTGAGCAAATTCATGGAAAACTTTGAACACCGCATCATAATCGGTCACGTCTAGGGCTTTTACGCTGACTTTGACGGTTGGATTATCCGCTAAAACTTTGGCTTTGAGTTCTTCAAGGCGTTCGGTACGTCTGGCACAAATCGCCAAGTTATACCCCATACTGGCAAAATACGTTGCCATACCTGCCCCTAGCCCAGAGCTTGCCCCTGTAATCAGGACGGTTTTGCCTTTGCCGACTTGTTTGTCGATAAAAGGTGACAAATCGGTATTAGGGGTCATCACGGTTTGTTGGAATTGTTGCATGAGTTGATTGAGGTTTAACATTGATTATCCTTAATATTTAATGGGTAGGGGCATATTAAACACGCCCAAATTCGTATTTTTTACAGCAGGTCTTTAACAAAAGGGCGTAAGCATTACGCCCCTACAATGTTATTTTTGAACGCAATATTAATTTTACCGCCACGTTACCATTTGCTCGCCTTGCTGGTAAAGGTAGCTAAATTCGTTGAAAGTTTGCAAAAAGATAGCGTTTTCTTTAACAAGCTCTTTTTCTTTAACAGCCTCTTTTTCTTTAATTACAAAGGTATGCACACTGGCATTGGCGATGTGCCAGTTAAGGTCAAAGGCTTGGGCATCGGATAGCTTCATCACTTGTTGCACGATACTGGCAATCACGCCACCCGAGGTAAACGCCATACTATGCTTGCCATCTTCGGTGCGAGCAATCAGCCGTTCAAAACCTTGCCAAGTACGACTCAAAAACCCTTGCCAACTTTCATCATAATCGCTGTCATGCTCACCACCTTGCCAACGGTTCATGGCTTGAGTGAATAGTTCGGCAAATTTCAACTCTGGCTGAGGCTGACTGGTGAGATATGCGATAAAACTACGTTTATCACTAAAGCCCAAGTTGGCTTTGAATAATACCTGTTCATGGTTAAATTCATTAAACCCACTATCTGTTCCAAGTTGTGATGGCAGTGCCAAGGGTGCATAACTAGGACTGTGCGGATTATGCTCGATATGATGGGTGATTTCGCTTAATTCGATACCCTCACGGCTAACATAATAGTGGCTCAAAAAATGGCGTAAGCTGTCTTGTTGGCGAGCCATTTCACCTGATATCACCGCATCCACTTGGCGACCCGATTGACGAAAACTATCGCCCAACCATTGCGTTTGGGCGATACCTTTGGGGGAAAGTTGGTCATAGTTTTCTGCCCCAAACGAGGCTTGACCATGACGCACAAGGGTAATTAGTTTCATTTTTACCTTTTATTCTTTGGTTGTTTTTATCATCTCAACACATCGTTGATATAACGCACTAACAATCATGCCAAAATCTTTGAACGCAGGATTGTCGGTTTGTCCATGATAATAACGGTAATAAATCTGTTGAGCAATCCCTGCCAAACGAAATACCCCAAATACTTCGTAAAACGCCCAGTTATCCACGCTTAAGCCCATTTTATCAAGGTAATACGCCACCACTTGCTCACGGGTCATCATGCCTACAAGGTGGGTTGGCTGACGGCGAGTGGCTTTCATCACGGCATTGTCATCGGCTTGAATCCAGTACGCCAACGCACAGCCCAACTCCATCAATGGGTCGCCCAAGGTCGCCATTTCCCAGTCCAATACGCCAATCACTTGGGTCGGATTGACAGGGTCTAAAATCACATTGTCAAATCGCCAATCGTTGTGAATCACGCAAGTTTTGCTGTCGCTCGGAATATTGGCTTTGAGCCACTCACGTACATCGACAAAGTCTGGCACGTCTGGTGTGCGTGCTTGTTCGTAGCGTTTGTCCCAGCCCATCACTTGACGTTCGCAGTAGCCCTCACCTTTACCCAATGCCATCAAATCAGGGTTTTGCTGATAATCAACTTGGTGTAACGCAATCAAGGCATCAACCACGTTTTGGCAAAGGTCACTGACTTCCTGCTCGGTTAAGGTCAAGTCTTTGGGTAAATTGGCACGAGGAATAATACCCTCGATTCTGTCCATCACATAAAAATCACAGCCAATTACCGCCTCATCAGTACAAAGGGCAACCATATTTGGCACGAGTGGATATTGGGATTTTAGGGCGTTTTGTACCGTGTATTCACGCACCATGTCGTGAGCGGATTTGGCTTTTGTGCCTTTGGGTGGACGGCGTAAAATCAAATCTCGATTGGCATATTCAAGACGATATGTCCAGTTGGACGCACCACCAGAAAATTGGGTGACTCTTGGCTCAAGGGGTGGTTCGCCTTTTAAATCAACGCCTTGCGATATTAGCCAAGTGGTAACGGCTTGGGCATCGAGTTCTTCGCCTTGGCGGACGGTGTTTGCGGTGTCTAGCATTGTATATTTTACCTTGTCAATTAGTAATGGCTATTGGGCGTATGCAATACGCCCCTACATAGGTTCTAATTATTCAACAAAATCGTTAGTTAAAAAATCGCCTTAAATGGTGCGTATAACGCACCTTACTTAACTTGGGCTTGGCGTTTTTTGACTTCTAATTTGGCAATCATACCTTTATGCACTTCGTCTGGACCATCGGCAAGACGTAGGCTACGAGCTTGGTTAAAGAACATCGGCAATAAGGTATCTTGACACACGCCCATACCACCATGTAGTTGAATCGCCATATCCACCACTTCTTGCAATACTGTTGGGGCAACGACTTTAATCGCTGAAATTTCGGTCAATGAGGCTTTTGTGCCAAGTTTATCCATTTTATAGGCAGTGTACAGGGTCAATAGGCGTGCTTGGTCGATTTTGACACGAGCCTCAGCGATACGCTCACGATTGCCCCCTAAGTCCAAAATCGGCTTACCAAAGGCAGTACGGCTCAAACCTCTGTCAATGGCAAGTTCTAGGGCTTTTTCTGCCGCCCCAATACAACGCATACAATGGTGAATCCGCCCCGGTCCTAAGCGACCTTGTGCAATGGCAAAGCCCTCGCCCGCCCCACCGATAAAGTTCGCCACAGGCACACGCACATTGTCAAAACTCATCTCGCCATGTCCATGTGGTGCATCATAGTCATTAAACACCTTGAGCATACGCTCGATTTTGACCCCTTTGGCATCGACTGGCACAAGCACCATCGAATGTTGATGATGACGGTCTTTGCTAGGGTCTGGCGTGTGAGCCATAAAAATCACCAATTTGGCATTTGGGTCGCCCAAACCTGACGACCACCATTTACGCCCATTTAGCACGATTTCATCACCCTCGACAATCGCTGTCGCCTGCATATTGGTGGCATCCGAGCTTGCCACATCTGGCTCAGTCATACCAAATACCGAGCGAATCTCGCCTGCCAACAGTGGGGTTAGCCATTCGGCTTTTTGGGCATCGTTGCCATATCGCCATAGCACTTCCATGTTACCGCTGTCAGGGGCGTTACAGTTGAAGACGTGAGGGGCGATTAAACTTCTGCCAGACAGTTCGGCAATATGGGCGTATTCTTGTACCGATAAGCCTTGACCAAGGGTGTCATCTGGGATAAACATATTCCATAGGTTTTGGGCTTTGGCTTTGGCTTTGAGTTCGGAAAGTTCTTCGGGCCATTGCCATGTTGTCCAGTCGCCGTCTGGGTTCATTTTGTGGGCTTTTTGCCAAAAGGCGGTTTCGATAGGTTCGATTTCGGTTTGGATAAAGGCTTTGGTGCGTGCGATGTAGTCTTTGGCTTTGTCGCTGAGTTGGAATTCCATGCGGTGTTTTCCTTTTGCTGAGTTGAATTTTGTATTCTTGATACAGCATAACGGATTTTTTATAATGAATAAAATGATTTGTTTTCAAATATTGGTATGAATTTTATTCATTTATTAACTGAAGTTACGCACTTCAATAAAAACAAGGTATTATAAAAAAAAGCAAGTCACTAAGAGCCGACAAATGAATAG